>CAMPIK010000417.1 GCA_946886325.1 uncultured Shinella sp. | reverse complement strand
GTCTGCGAATTCCGGGCGATCCCGGTTGCGATCCGCCGACCGGCACGCGCAACGGCTATCGCACTGTAAAGCATAGCGACAGTTCGCGATGGGCAGAAGCGCCGGGAACGATTATCGAAACGCCATGAAGAACGTCGCGCTCCCTTCCGCCCGCCGATCGACCCGTGCCGTCGAGGCACCGACCCTGTCGGCGCTCGAACTGCGCTGTCTCGTTCTGGCATCGGAAGGCAAGACGCCGGGCGAAATGGTTCTGGCGACCGATGTGCCGATGACCCGCATCGCCGAGGCGCTGTCGAGCGCCACGGAAAAGCTCGACGCCCGCAACATCACCGGCGCCATCACCCGCGCATCACCCGCGCCGCCCGCTTCAAGCTGATCTGACAGCTCAAGCCGCCTTTGCCGCCGCAAGGTCGAGCAGCGAACGCGCCGCCCCCTCGTCCGTGATCAGCGTATTGCAGCCGATCCGCCGGATCGTCGCGCGGATGGCCGGCGCCCGATGCGCACCGCCTGAGACGAGCACGATATGCCGCGCCTTGCGCACCGTCTCGAGGTCGATCGCCATGACGCGGTCGCGGATCGGATGGTCGATGTTTCGCCCTTCCGCATCGAGGAAATTGCACATCGTGTCGCAGACGCAGCCCGCCGCCACGAGTTCCGACAGGATTTCCGGCGCGATGAAATCGCGCGACAGCGAGCTGGAGCGCGGCCCGATATCGCCGCAGCTCACCACCGCGATGTCCATGTTCTCGGCCCGCTCGAAGAGCGTGCTCAGCCCGCATTTCTCGATCAGGCTGCGTTTGGTCTCCCGGCTGTCGACGAGCAGCGGCGCCAGGAAGAGATAACATTCGGCGCCGAGCTGGCTCGCCAGCCGCCAGGTATATTCGATCGGGTTGATATGGTGCGCCTCGACGACGCCGCCGAGCAGCGAGACAACCTTCACCCGCTCGCGCCGCGCCGGGCGAAAACTTGCGAGCGAGGCGGTCAGGGTCCGCCCCCAGCCGACGCCGATCGTGCAGTCGTCGGGGATCGCCTCCGTCAGGAACTGCCCGAGCGCCAGACCGACACCCTTGGCGGTGCCCTCCGCGCTGTCGGCCGCCGGCACGACGATCGCCTCGTCGAGGCCATAGGCCCGCTCGACCTCGAGCGCCAGTTCGACGCAGTCGCCGACGCCCTCGTTGATCCAGATCTGGACCTCGCTGCGCTTCAGCGCCTCGTCCAGCATGCGGATCACCGTGCTGCGGCTGACGCCGAGCTTCTCCGCCACGTCCTTCTGGGTCATGCCCTGGTTGTAATAGAGCCAGGCGGCGCGAAGGCGCAGCGAGGCGCTTTCCGAATAGGCCTGGTGGGTTCCGCGTCGAAGTCTTGCCACGTGTCTTCTGCTCGTCTCTTGGAATTCTGTCGGGCTGGCATTGTCATAACACGGATCGCGCATGTTGCGACATAAGTTTATATGAAAGCACAAAAGTCCTTGACTTGCGGCCCGGCTCTTGGTGATAGTCGCGCCATGTCCGCTGGCGGCTTACCGCCCGCGGCAAGCTCCGTTGAACGGATGCATGCGGCGGAAAGGAAGCACGCCCGCGCGCGCCGGCTTTACCGGATCATGGATTGGAACAGGAGGACGGTCCGGACGTTTCCACGGGAGATGCCGGCCCACGTCAAAAGGAACGGGATTTCAACATGACCTCCAAACTCGAACAACTGCGCCAGATGACCACCGTGGTGGCCGATACCGGCGACATCGATGCCGTGCGCAAGCTGAAGCCGGTCGATTGCACCACCAACCCGACCATCGTCCTGAAGGCACTCGGCACGCCGATGTTTGCCGACACGGTCGCCGAGGCGCTCCGCTGGGGCCAGTCGCAGGGCGGCAATCGCGACGCCGTCGTCTCGGCGGTTGCCGACCGCCTGGCGATCTCCGTCGGCGCGGCCCTCTCCGAACTGGTGCCCGGCCGCGTCTCGACCGAAGTCGACGCCGACCTCTCCTTCGACACCGAAGCCTCGATCGCCAAGGGCCGCGAGATCATCAAGGCCTATGAGGCGCGCGGCATCGGCCGCGAGCGCATCCTGATCAAGCTCGCCTCCACCTGGGAAGGCATCCGCGCGGCGGAAGTGCTCCAGAAGGACGGCATCGACTGCAACCTGACGCTGCTCTTCAACAAGGCCCAGGCGATTGCCTGCGCCGATGCCGGCGTCTTCCTGATCTCGCCCTTCGTCGGCCGCATCCTCGACTGGCACGTCAAGGCCACCGGCAAGACCTTCACCGCCGAGGAAGACCCGGGCGTCGTTTCGGTGCGCGCGATCTACGACTATTACAAGTCGAACGGCATCAAGACGATCGTCATGGGCGCCTCCTTCCGCAACACCGGCGAGATCGAAGCGCTTGCCGGTTGCGACCGCCTGACGATCAGCCCGGCCCTGCTCGAAGAACTCGACGCTGCCGAAGGCACGCTGGAACGCAGGCTTTCGCCGGACAAGATCACCAAGGTCGCGCCCGTTTCGATGGACGAGAAGACCTTCCGCTGGATGCTGAACGAGGACGCCATGGCGACCGAAAAACTTTCGGAAGGCATCCGCTCCTTCGCCAAGGACCTCGGCAGCCTGCGCGCCATGATCGACAAGCAAATGAAGGCGGCTGCCTGAGCGTTCCCGCCTGTCGTTTGGAGAACAGCGGCCGCCCGCCTTGCGGGCGGCCTTCTTGTTTGCGGAAGCGTGCGCCGGCCTTCTCCCCGCACGACGACATACCCATTGACTCCCCGCCTGTATCGCCACATGATACAAGCTATCGTGCGCAGAGGCCGTGATCAGATCGTACAGAGATCGCCGAACCGAAGCTGTCGCGAGCGGAAAGGCGCCGCGGGGCTTTCCGCCGGATCTCGTCAGGGTCGCGATCCGAAAGCTCACGATGATTGCCTATGCCCACGCCCTCGACGATCTTCGCCGGCCGCCGGGTAACCGCCTTGAGGCACTCAAGGGTGACCGTCGCGGGCAGCATTCGATCCGCATCAACGATCAATGGCGCATTTGCTTTGTCTGGAAAGATGGCGGCGCCGAAGACGTCGAAATTGTCGACTACCATTGAAGCCCTGCCGCCGTGTGCGGGCTTCCGCTACCGCCCTAGGAGGGGCACAAGAGATGGCAACCGTGGAATTGCCGCCGGTTCACCCCGGTGAAATCCTTCGCGAGGAGTTTCTCATTCCGCTCAACATGAGCGCCGGCGCTTTGGCCAGGACGCTCGGCGTGCCGCGCACGCGCATCGAGCGTATAGTCGCGCGGCAGACACCGGTCACCACGGATACGGCACTCCGTCTGGCGAAATTTTTTCAAACCACGCCCGAGTTCTGGATGAACATGCAGACTGGCTACGACCTCAAGACGGCCGAGAAGAAGATCAGGGATCAACTCGATCATATTCCCACGCT
>CAMPIK010000416.1 GCA_946886325.1 uncultured Shinella sp. | reverse complement strand
CACATCCGTCCGAAAATGGGTTGTCTACGTGCTTCTGGCCAATGTCGCCGGCTTTCTTGCTCCGGCCGGCACTTCTGCGCCGACGGCTACGTTTCTTTCGGCGGTCGCGGCGGGTACGCTCTATTGGTTCCTGGCCGGCCGCACGGCGGGTTCACTGCCGGCGCTGAATTGGCTTCGGCAGTATAAGTGGGCCTATCGAGCCGCTTCTCTGGCTTCCTATGTGCTGATTGCTTTTGTCGCGTTCAGGCTGTTGGCCTACGGCCTTTTCGGCATGAAGCTCCTGTGGGTGTCCTATGTGCGCGAACCGGAAGCCGGCGTGCCTCCATTCAGGACGACCGTGGGTCGAGAGTTGACGGCTCATCAGAAAGTCGCGCTGCTCAACTTTCCAGACGCTGAATCATGCCTTCGCGCTGAGGCGAAGCAGACTGCGGATCACCTGCAAGCCATGGACTGGGCATTGATCTACACGACGGAAGAGGCGGAAGTCTGCGTATTCCGGCTTCTCGCTTCCTACGGCGATGCCGACAAGGCCGGAGATTGGTTCGGAGCGCAAGGCTTCAAGACCAACGACCGGGCGGATCGAGCGATTTCGCGCATGAGGCGCAACTCCGTGCGGCAGGTCACCGCCTCGTACTCGATTCGCGAGCACGGGCCGAAATTTCCGACGCATGACCCCGTCATCCGGGCCTTCTATTCGCGTGCCTATGGAATGGGCGTCAACTCGACGTGGTCGAAGGACGGGAAGACATTGCTCGAAGTCAGGTTCAACTTCAGCTCTCTCTAGCGGACCGGAACGGCTAATGTCGCACCCTGGGCGCGCCTCAATGCGCGCCCGACATATCCCCCAGAACCTCCTTCGAGGCCACCGTCGAGTCGGCGTTGAGCTTGTAGACCATCGGCACGCCGGTCGCGAGGTTGAGCTTCAGGATCTCCTCCTTCGACATCCGGTCGAGTACCATGACCAGCGAGCGCAGCGAATTGCCGTGGGCGGCGACGAGCACCTTTTCGCCGCGCAGCACGCGGGGCAGGATCTCCATCATGTAATAGGGCCAGACGCGGGCGCCGGTGTCGCGCAGGCTTTCGCCGCCCGGCGGGGGCACGTCGTAGGAGCGGCGCCAGATATGCACCTGCTCCTCGCCCCACTTGGCGCGAGCGTCATCCTTGTTGAGGCCGGAGAGATCGCCGTAGTCGCGCTCGTTCAGCGCCTGGTCGCGGATCGTCTCGAGCCCCTGCTGGCCGAGGTTCTCGAGGATGATGTCGAGCGTCTTCTGTGCGCGCGTGAGTACCGAGGTATAGGCGACGTCGAAGGTGATGCCGTAATCGACGAGCGCCTTGCCGCCGGTGTTCGCCTCCTCGATGCCGAGTTCCGTCAGGTCCGGGTCGCGCCAGCCGGTGAAGAGGTTCTTGAGGTTCCATTCGCTCTGGCCGTGGCGGACGAGAACAAGAGTGCCGGTCATGGGGTCGATCTCCTCGGAGGGGTTGGTCAGTTGAGCCCGAGCACGTCGAGCATGGAATAGAGGCCGGGCTTCTTGTCGCGCGCCCAGAGCGCGGCGCGCACCGCCCCGCGGGCGAAGATCGAGCGATCGGTCGCGCTGTGCGACAGCGTCACCGTCTCGCCCTCGCCGGCCAGAAGCACCGAATGCTCGCCGACAACAGAGCCGCCGCGTAAGGTCGCAAATCCGATCGAGCCCGGCGGCCGCGCGCCGGTATGCCCGTCGCGCACGCGCACCGAATGGTCGCCGAGGTCGATGCCGCGGCCCCTGGCGGCGGCGGCGCCCAAGAGAAGGGCCGTGCCGGAGGGCGCATCGACCTTGTGCCTGTGGTGCATTTCCAGCACCTCGATGTCCCAGTCCTCCGGCCCGAGCGCGCGGGTCGCCTGTTCGGTCAGCACACCGAGCAGGTTGACGCCGAGGCTCATGTTGCCGGACTTGACGACGCGGGCATGGCGCGCGGCGGCCGCGATCTTCGCGTCGTCCTCGGCCGAGCAGCCCGTCGTTCCGATGACATGGACGATGCGGGCCTGCGCGGCGAGGCCGGCAAAGTCGACGGTCGCGGCGGGCGAGGTGAAGTCCAGAACGCCTTCGGCATGGAGAAAGGCTTCGAGCGGTTCGCTCGTCACGGGCACGCCGATCGGCCCGAGGCCGGCGATCTCGCCGGCATCCTTGCCGATGAAGGGCGAGCCCGGCCGCTCGACGGCGGCGTGCACGGCAGCGCCGTCGATCGCATGGATCGTGCGGATCAGCGTCTGGCCCATGCGGCCCGCCGCGCCCACCACGACCAGTTTCATGTCCGTTCCGCTCACCGGAAACTCCCTATTTGCCTGTCGTGCCGGCCGGCGACTGGAGATTGTGCAGCCGAGCGTAAAGCCCGTCGATGCGGCCCGCAAGCGCATCATGCGTGCCTTCCTCCGCCACCATGCCGTTCTGCATGACGATGATCTTGTCGGCCCTGACGATGGTCGAGAGCCGGTGCGCGATGACGACGACGGTGCGCCCGCTCATCGCCCGGTCGAGCGCCTTCTGCACCGCCTGTTCCGATTCGGTGTCGAGCGCCGAGGTCGCCTCGTCGAGCAGCAGGATCGGCGCGTTGCGCACCAGTGCACGGGCAATCGACAGCCGCTGGCGCTGGCCGCCCGACAGCGTCACGCCGTTCTCGCCGACCGGCGTGTCGTAGCCGCCCGGCTGCGCGACGATGAAATCATGCGCAAAGGCAAGCTTTGCCGCCTCCTCGATCTCCGCGTCGCTCGCTTCGGGCCGGCCGTAGCGGATGTTGTCGCGGATCGTGCCCTCGAAGAGATAGGGCTGCTGCGAGACATAGGCGATGTTGTTGCGGAGCGACTGCTTGGTGATATGGGCGATGTCCTGCCCGTCGATCAGGATCGCGCCGGCCTGCGGATCGTAGAAGCGCGGAATGAGGCTGATGACGGTGGACTTGCCGGCGCCGGACGGGCCGACGAGCGCCGTCGTCCTGCCGCCCTCCGCGACGAAGCTGACCCCTTTCAGGATCGGTTCGTTGGCCCCATAGCCGAACTGCACGTCGCGGAACTCGATCGTGGCGTCCCTGATTGCGAGCGGCTTGGCATCCGCCAGGTCGCGCTGGCGCGGCTCGATGTCGAGGATCTCGTAGATCATGCGCGCATTGACCACCGCGCGCTCCAGCGACACCTGCAGCCGGGCGAGCCGGCGTGCCGGATCGTAGGCCATCAGCAGGGCCGCGACGAAGGAGAAGAAGGCACCCGGCAGCACGCCGCTGTAGATCGAGCGGAAGGCGGCATAGGCGAGCACGCCCGAGATCGCGAAACCGGCGAAGGTCTCCGTCATCGGCGCGGTGCGCTCGGAGAGCCGGGCGATGCGGTTCGAGCGGTTCTCGGCCCGCGCGATGATGCCCTCGACCTTCTCCTTCAGCGGGCCTTCCATGGTG
>CAMPIK010000415.1 GCA_946886325.1 uncultured Shinella sp. | reverse complement strand
TCAGGTCGTGCGGGCGCTGATCGAGGCGGGGGCGGTGTCGGGCGATACGATCCTGTCGATCGGACGGCCGGAGATGGACCTGACGGACCCCCAAAGCATTGAAGCCGCCATCCGTGCGGCGCGTCCCGAGGTCGTCGTTTCCGCTGCCGCCTATACCGCTGTCGACAAGGCTGAAAGCGAGCGGGACCTGGCCTTTGCAGTCAATGGTACAGCGCCGGGCGCCATCGGCCGTGTGGCGGACGAACTCGGCATTCCGGTCGTGCATCTCTCGACGGACTATGTCTATGACGGGTCGAAGACGGAGCCCTATCTTGAGGACGATCCGGTCGGCCCCCTCGGCGTCTACGGCGCCTCGAAGCTTGCGGGCGAGGAAAGCCTGATCGAGGCCACGGGCAACCATGCGATCCTGCGCACGGCCTGGGTCTATTCGCCGTTCGGCGGCAATTTCGTCAAGACCATGCTGCGGCTTGCCGCCGACCGCGAGGAATTGCGCGTGGTGGACGATCAGCGCGGAAGCCCGACTTCCGCCCTCGATATTGCGGCAGCGGTTCTGACCGTCGCCCGCAATCTGCGCGACCGGCCGGAGGAAGCACGGCTTCGCGGTATCTTCCATCTGGGCGGAACGGGCGAATGCAGCTGGGCGGAATTTGCCCGCGAGATATTCGCGATGTCCGCCGCCCTGGGCGGTCCTTCGGCGCGGGTTGTCCCGATCAGCACCGCCGAATATCCGACGCCGGCGGCGCGCCCCAAGAATTCCAGGCTTTCGACAACGAAGCTTGAGGCGGCGCACGGTGTCGCGATGCCGCAATGGCAGACATCGACACGGCGCGTGGTGGAACGTCTGCTGACGGCCGAATAACGTCGAAGGCCGGGACGCTTGGAAGCGCCCCGGCCCGATCTAACTCCTGCATGATCATCAATGCCGGCGGCAAAGCCGGCGATCAGCCCTCATATCAGTTGTTGCCGGCCCATTCGCAGGCGCGCATGACGGACGTGTCCGCATTGGCCGTCATGCCGGTGCAGCTGGTCTTGACCTGAGCCTGCTGGTCTGCGGTGAGCGCCGCCCAGCGGGTCGCCATGTCGTCCTGCTCCCGCATCGTGCGTGCCGTCACGTCGCTATAGAAAACGTCCGCGATCGGACCTTCCCAGCCCGGCGGCATGGGGTCGGACGCGCCGGTCGTCGAGCTCGTGTCCCCTTCACCGCCGGGGTTGTTCGCGCCGGACGAGCTTGCATCCTGCGCAACGGCCGAAAGGCTGAGGGCGAGCGTGAAAGCGGCGGTGGCCAAGAGTTTCTGAAGCATTGATTTTCCTCCGTTGATTGGTCTTTCGATGGGGAGGAAAGGCATGGCGACGCAATTCGTTCCGGGAACCTTTGGACAAAATGGAAATGTTTGTGTGCCGCGAAAAATCGGGTTCGTCGACGGCACTTGCATGGCCAAGGCTTGCAAGGAGACCTGATCCTAAGCAGCGTCGCCTTCCAGCATCGCTTGTCCGCTGTCCAGAAACGCCCTGTAAGCATCGGCCACGCCGTCTTCCAGCCCGATGGTGGGCGTCCATCCGAGCGCGCGCAGTTTGTCGGCGCTCATCAGCTTGCGGGGGGTGCCGTCGGGTTTCGTCAGGTCGTGCACGATGGCGCCGTCGTAGCCGACGATGCGGCAGACGAGGCGGGTGAGGTCGAGGATGGTGATGTCCTCGCCGGAGCCGACATTGATGTGGCCGTCGTCCGAATAGGTCTTCATCAGGTGCACGCAGGCATCCGCGCAGTCGTCGACATGCAGGAACTCGCGCCTGGGCGTGCCGGTGCCCCAGACGGTGATCTCCGGCTTGTGGCCGACCTTCGCCTCGTGCGCCTTGCGGATCAGCGCCGGCATGACATGGCTGGAGGCGAGGTCGAAATTGTCGCCGGGGCCGTAGAGGTTGGTCGGCATGGCCGAGATGAAGTCGCGCCCGTGCTGGCGGCGATAGGCCTGGCAGAGCTTGATGCCGGCGATCTTGGCGATCGCGTACCATTCGTTGGTCGGCTCCAGCGCGCCGGTCAAAAGCGCCTCCTCGACGATCGGCTGGTCGGCGAATTTCGGGTAGATGCAGGAGGAGCCGAGGAAGAGCAGCTTTTCGACGCCGACGGTGTGCGCCGCATGGATGATGTTCGCCTCGAGGATCAGGTTGTCGTAGAGGAAGTCGGCCGGAAAGCTGTCATTGGCGAGAATGCCGCCGACCTTGGCGGCAGCGAGGAAGACGGCGTCCGGTCTCTCCTTCTCCATCCAGGCCTCGACATCCGCCTGCCGGGTGAGGTCGAGTTCGGCGCGCGTCGCGGTCAGGACATGACACCCTTCGCGCGCGAGACGCCGCACGAGCGCCGAACCGACCATGCCGCGGTGACCCGCGACATAGACCCGCTTGCCGGCGAGATCGTAGCGTCCCTCAGGCATGGGCGAGCCCCTTGTTGCCGCCGGAGACCGGCACGTTGCGCGCCATCACCTTCAGGTCCTCGCGCACCATCTCGGCGACCAGCTGGTCGAGATTGGTCTCGTGCTTCCAGCCGAGCTTCTCGTGCGCCTTCGTCGGATCGCCGATCAGGAGATCGACTTCGGTCGGGCGGAAATAGCGCGGGTCGATCTCGACGATGCAGCGCCCGGACGAGGCGTCGTAGCCCTTCTCGTCAACCCCTTCGCCCTTCCAGTCGATCGGCATGCCGACCTTTGCGAAGCTCTTTTCGACGAAGGAGCGCACCGTATGCGTCTCGCCGGTCGCCAGCACGTAGTCGTCGGGCGTGTCCTGCTGCAGCATCAGCCACATGCCGCGCACATATTCGCGGGCATGGCCCCAGTCGCGCCGGGCATCGAGATTGCCGAGATAGAGCTTTTCCTGGATGCCGAGATGGATGGCGGCGGCGGCGCGCGTGATCTTGCGCGTGACGAAGGTCTCGCCGCGGATCGGGCTCTCGTGGTTGAAGAGAATGCCGTTCGAGGCATGCATGCCATAGGCCTCGCGGTAGTTCACCACGATCCAGTAGGCATAGAGCTTGGCGGCGGCATAGGGCGAGCGCGGATAGAACGGCGTCGTCTCCGACTGCGGCACCTCCTGCACCTTGCCGTAGAGCTCGGAGGTCGAGGCCTGGTAGAAGCGCGTCTTGCCGGTCAGGCCGAGCAGGCGGATCGCTTCGAGCAGCCTGAGCGTGCCGATGCCGTCGGCATTCGCGGTATATTCCGGCGTCTCGAAGGAGACCTGGACATGGCTCTGGGCGGCGAGATTGTAGATCTCGTCGGGCTGCGTCTCCTGCACCACACGGATCAGGTTCGTCGCATCCGTCATGTCGCCGTAATGCAGGATGAAACGCGGATCCTCCACATGCGGGTCCTCGTAGAGATGCTCGATGCGGTTGGTGTTGAACGACGAGGAGCGTCGCTTGATCCCGTGGAC
>CAMPIK010000414.1 GCA_946886325.1 uncultured Shinella sp. | reverse complement strand
CGTGACCGCGTCAACCGCGCCCGATTCGGCGCTTTCGCTGGACAACCTCTCGACCGGTTTCTGGCGGGGCAGGGACGTGGTGCCTGCCGTTCGCGGCGTGTCGCTCCATCTGAAACCCAGCGAGTGCCTGGGGCTCATCGGCGAAAGCGGTTCGGGCAAGAGCGTCACGGCGCTCTCCGTCATGGGCCTCGTCGCCTCGCCGCCCGGCATCATCACCGACGGCGCGATCCATCTCGGCGGGGAGGACGTGCTCGCCATGCCCGAAACCCGGCTGATCGCCTGCCGCGGTGCGCGGGTCGCCTATATCTTCCAGGACCCGCTGACGACGCTGCATCCGATGATCCCGGTCGGCCGACAGGTCGAAGAGGCGATCTCGGCGCATCAGAGGATCAGCGCTTCGGACTGCCGGGAGAAGGCCATCGCGCTGCTCGACAAGGTCGGGATCGCCGATGCCCGGGAGCGGGCCGATCACTATCCGCACCAGTTGTCCGGCGGCCAGCGCCAGCGTGTCGGCATCGCCATGGCGCTCGCCAACGATCCCGACATCATCATCGCTGACGAACCGACGACGGCGCTTGATGTCACCGTGCAGGCGCGCATTCTCGACCTGTTGCGCGATCTCCAGCGCGAAAAGGGCATGGCGCTGCTCTTCATCACCCACGATTTCGGCGTCGTCTCCGAGATCTGCGACCGGGTCGCTGTCATGAAGGACGGCGAGATCGTCGAGACGGGCGAGACGCGGCAGGTGCTTGCCGATCCGCAGCACGACTATACCAAACGCCTGATCGCCTGCGTGCCCGAGCTTGGTACCGGCCCTCAGTTCCTCGACCGCGTGGCCGGGCTCTTCGCCGCGCGCGGCAGGGAGGTTGCGTGATGACGACGGCAATCCAGGTGCGGGACCTGACGAAAACCTTCGGCGGCGGCAAGAGCCTGTTCGGCAAGCCGCGCCATGCGGTTCAGGCGGTGAAATCCGTTTCGCTCGATGTCGAGCGCGGCGAGACGCTGGCGGTCGTCGGCGAAAGCGGTTCGGGCAAGAGCACGCTTGCGCGCATGCTCGTCGGCCTCGAAGAGCCGAGTGCCGGCAGCATGCTGATCGGCACGCAGGATGCGGAGGCTCTTCGCCGCTCAGGGCCGAAAGCCTTCGGCAAGATGATCCAGTATGTCTTCCAGGACCCGGTCGCCTCGCTCAATCCCCGCAAGACGATCCGCCAGATCCTCGATACGCCGCTGAAGCTGCTCTGCGGCTACGATGAGGCCCGGCGTCGGCGCCGCATGAAGGAGCTGCTGGATGCGGTGCAGATGCCGGAGGATACGCTGGAACGCTACCCGCACGAGTTTTCCGGCGGGCAGGCCCAGCGCATCGCGATCGCCCGCGCGCTGGCGGCGGAAGCCGAGATCCTCGTGCTCGACGAGCCGGTGAGCGCGCTCGACGTGTCGGTGCAGGCGCAGGTGCTTCTCCTGCTGCGTGACCTCAAGGCGGAATTCGGCCTCTCCTATCTCTTCATCAGCCATGATCTGGCGGTGGTCGAGGCGATCTCGGACCGGGTCGCCGTCATGTATCTCGGCGAGGTGGTGGAAATGGCTCCGGTCGACCGTCTCTTTGCGGCGCCCGGGCATGCCTATACACAAAGGCTGCTCGCAAGCGCCCCGCGGATCAAGAGAGAGTGACCATGCCCGCCACCAGGGAGAAAAAGACGGATACCGGAGAGGAGGCGCGACGCCTCTTTGTCCCGGCCGAACGCACGAAGCGCCGGCCGGAGGCGATTGCCGAGCGGCTCAAGGACTTCATCCGCACGGAAGGTCTGCAACCGGGCGACCGCCTGCCGCAGGAGCGCGACCTGATCGACGGCTTCAAGGCGGCGAAGGGAACGATCCGCGAGGCGATGAAGGCGCTGGAAACGCAGGGGCTGATCTATACGCGCACCGGCCCCGGCGGCGGTGCGTTCGTGGCGAAACCGTCCGCACAGCATGCGATGGAACTGCTCTCGACGCACTTCTTCTTCGAGCAGCCGAGCCTCTCGGAAATCTACGCCATCCGCAGGGCTCTGGAGCCGGAGGTCGCAGCCGTGCTGGCTGGCCGGATGACGGCCGAACAGCTGGCAAGCCTCGAAAACACCATCCGCATTTACGACCACGCGCCGGCCGATCTCGACGAGCAGTATCGCCAGCGCATCGCTGAGCTGGACTTCCATTCGATGCTCGCAAAGCTCTGTCCGAACCCGCTGCTCGGCTTCCTCTGCGGGCTGATGCACAACCTGCTGCGGGACCTGCCGCTGGCGCGCGCGATCTATGCCGATCCGTCGCCGCTGTCGCGCGAGGAGGGGCTTTCCTTCCAGTACAGGCTGATGGCGGCGCTGAAGGACGGCCGGGCGGACGATGCCCGCACGATCGCCGCCGAACATATGGCCTTTGCCGAGCGCTACATGCTGGCGCGGGCGGAGACGGTGGCGGCGAATGGGAAAGAATGATGCGCTTTTCGGGAACAATTTGTCCCGTTCGTCATTGAACTTTTCATAGGACGTCAGGGCCGTGGGAAGTTTCCGCGGCCCTGACGTCTTGTCTTTGTACCAACAATGGAGGTTTCGACCCGGTTTATGTGTGGAATTTGTGGTGAAGTCAGGTTCGACGGCGGTTCGCCGTCGGTGTCGGCAATTTCGGTCATGGCGGATGTACTTGCGCCGCGCGGCCCCGATGCATCGGGCGTCGTCGTCAGAGGCAATGTCGGGCTCGGCCATCGACGATTGCGCATTCTCGACCTCTCCGACAAGTCGCAGCAGCCGATGGTCGATCCGGACCTCGGTCTTTCGCTGGTCTTCAACGGCTGCATCTACAATTTCCGCGAACTGCGCGCCGAACTCGAGGAAAAGGGCTACCGCTTCTTCTCCTATGGCGACACCGAGGTCATCCTGAAGGCGTGGCATGCCTGGGGCGAAGAATGCGTCTCGCGCTTCCACGGCATGTTCGCCTTCGTCCTCCACGAGCGCGATACGGGCCGCGTCGTCATGGCGCGCGACCGCTTCGGCATCAAGCCGCTCTATCTCGCGGAAGCCGATGGCGCGCTGCGTTTTTCCTCCGCGCTGCCGGCGATCGTCAAGGCGGGCGGCGTCGATACGACGATCGACGTCGAGGCGCTGCACAGCTACATGACCTTCCACGCCGTCGTGCCGCCGCCGCGCACCATGCTGAAGGGCGTGCGCAAGCTGCCGCCGGCGACGATCCGCGTCTATGAGTCGGACGGCAGCTTCAAGGACCGCCGCTACTGGGATCCGGCCTATCGCCGGCAGGCCGGCGACGGCGCGGTGAGCCGCGAGGAATGGCAGGACCGCCTGCTGGAGGCGCTCCGTCTCGCCGTCAAGCGCCGCATGATCGCCGACGTGCCGGTCGGCGTGCTGCTCTCCGGCGGCGTCGATTCGAGCCTGATCGTCGG
>CAMPIK010000413.1 GCA_946886325.1 uncultured Shinella sp. | reverse complement strand
CTCGAAAAGGCCGGCCAGGACCTGGAGGCGCTCAAGCTCTATGGCGAAGCGGTCAAGCGCGGCCATACCGTCGCGATGGTCAATTACGGCGCGCTGCTCGGCGCACGCGGCGATGCCGCCAGCGAGTTCGGGTTCTACAAGAAGGCTGCGGAAGCCGGCGACCTGCTCGGCGCCTACAACCTCGGCGTCGCCTATCGCGACGGCATCGGCACGGAGATCGACGGAGCGGAGGCGGCACGCTGGTTCGAGAAGGCGGCGGCCGATGGCGACGAGACGGCCGCCTTCAACCTCGGCGTCCTTCTCGACGACGGCAGCCTCGTCAAGGAAGACAATGCGCGCGCTGCCGCTTACTACCGGCTGGCAGCCGGGCGCGGCAATGTCGATGCGATGATCAATCTCGGGCTCATGCTCGAATCCGCCGAAGGCGTGCCGCAGGATCTTTCCGGCGCCGCGCAGATGTTCAGCCTGGCCGCGGCAAAGGGCGACAGCTACGGCACCTTCAAGCTCGGCCTGATGCAGCAGAACGGCACCGGCATCGTGCGCAACATCGAGGACGCGGTTCAAAGCCTTGTCGCCGCTTTCGAACTCAAGGACGTCGACCTCGAAGTCCTGCTGCGCGACCGGCCGTCCGACCTCAGCGCCGAGGCCCGGCTTGCGATCAAGCGGGTTCTGGCCGAACGCAAGCTGATTGCCGAAGCTGACAACGCTGAAATCGATCCGATCACGCTCGGCGCCATCGAGAAGCACTACGGCACCGAGACGGCACAAAAGTAGGCCTCTTCCGTCAGCCGATCTCGCCCGCCTGCGGACCCCAGGTGTCCGTCATGGCAAAGCCGTTCGCCAGCGGATCGAACGGATCGAGCGCGACCTGATGCAGGCCGAAGGTCCAGCCGCGGCCGGTGATCGTCGGAATGATGGCCTTCCTGCCGGCCACTTCCGTTTCCGCTTCCAGCCCCACCTCGAATTCCGACCCGATGATCGAGCGGGACCTGAACACGTCCCCGACCTTGACCTTTCCCCGCGCATGCAGCGTCGCGAGATTGGCCGAATTTCCGGTGCCGCAGGGCGAGCGATCGATGCGACCGGGCCACATGGTCGTCGCCGTCCGCACCGTTCCGTCCGGATCGCGATCCCGGAACATCACATAGGCGATGCCTCGAATCTCGGGAATTTCCGGATGCACCACCGGCATCGCGGCATTGATCATATCCTTCAAGGCCATGCCGGCATCGACCAGCGTGCGGGCATTGGCCTTCTCGATCGTCGTGCCGATCTGCTGCACGTCGACGAGCGCGTAGAAGACGCCGCCGTAGCTGATGTCGAAGCGAACGCGGCCCCATTGGGGCGTATCGATCCCGGCATCCAGTTCCATCACGAAGGACGGGACCATCGTCAGCTTCACCTTCTCGCAGCGCCCGTCGCGGCAGGTCGCCGTCGCCTTGACGAGGCCTGCCGCCGTATCGAGCATCACGACCGTTTCCGGCTCCTTCATCTCGACGATGCCGGATTCGAGCAGCGCGGTGGTGACGCAGATGGAATTCGACCCGGACGAGGCGTGGGCCTGATCCGCCTGCAGGATGATGAAGCCCGCATCGGCTTCGGGACGTTTCGGCGGCAGGAGCAGGTTGACCGAGCCGAGCGCCGAGGCGCGCGGCTCGAGGCAGAGGAAGCGCCGCAGGCTGTCATCGACCGTATTGATATGGTTCAGCTGCTCGGCAATCGTGTTGCCGGGGATTTTCGGCACGCCGCCGATCGCCACCTTGCCGATTTCGCCTTCGCAGTGGACGTCCAGAAGCTGGATCGTGCGCTTCCATCGCATGTCGTCTTTTCTCCAAAATCAGACGTGGCGGGTGATGCCGCCATCGACCCGGATGTTCTGTCCCGTGATGTAGCCGGCACCGTCCGAAAGCAGGAAGGCCGCGGTCTTCGCGATCTCCTCCATCGTGCCGATGCGTTTCATCGGCACCTTGTCTGCCGTTTCCGGCTTGTGCGCAAGGCTGTCGATATAGCCGGGCAGCAGGCAATTCATGCGGATATTGTCGGCGGCATAACGGTCGGCATAAAGCTTGGTGAAGGCGCCGGCCGCGGCGCGATAGGTGCAGGAGACCGGGAAGATCAGCGATGGCTCGAAGGCGGCGAAGGTGGTGATGTTGAGAAAGGCGCCCTTGCCCTGCTTCAGCATGACGGGTGTCACCAGCCGGGCCATGCGCACGAGGCTCAGCACCATCATGTCCGAACCGAGCGTCCACTTGTCGTCGGTGATGTCGAGCAGGTCGCCCTTCGGCGGATGGCCGGCATGATTGACCACCGCGTCGATCCGGCCATAGGTCGACAGCGCAAGCTCGACGATGCCTTCGATGTCCTCCGCCTTCTCGGTGACGCCGCGCCGCGCGACGCCGCCGAGTTCGGCCGCAAGCGTCTCGCAGCTTTCCGAGGGCGACATCAGCGCCACCTTGTAGCCGTTCGCCGCCAGTTCGCGGGCGACCGCTCCGCCCATGCCGCGCCCGCCGCCGGTAACGATGGCGACCTTCTGTTGCGTTTCATTCGACATTGACAATCTCCCTCTTGCTTCTGTCCCTGCGCGCCAGCCGGGCAAGCGCTGCGATATCCGACAGCGCGGCCCGCTCGCGGGCGATTTCGGCGACGGCGTCGCATCGCTCGATCACTTCGAAGCGCAAGGTGGCACCGACCGGCGCCTGCGCCAGGCGCCACAGATCCGGCTCGATCACCGTCGCGATTTTCGGATAGCCGCCGCAGGTGTTGGCCTCGGCAAGCTGGATGATCGGCTGACCTGATGGCGGCACCTGCACCGTGCCCGGCATGATGCCGTGCGAGAAGAGTTCCAGCTTGTGCTTCAGCGCCAACGTCGGACCGTCCAGACGGTAGCCCATGCGGTTCGCCTCGGCGCTGACGCGCCAATCTCCGCCGAGAAACTGCTGCCGCGCCTCGTCGGCGAAATCGTCATATTCCGCGGCGGGCAATACCTTGAGCGGGATCACGTTGGCTTCGGTACGCGAACCGCGACCCAAGACCGTCGGGTCGATGCCGAACCCGCCATCGGGCATATCCGTGCCGCGCGCCGGTCCGACCGGCAGCCGGTCGCCGCGTCTGAGGCCACGCCCCTCCAGCCCGCCGAAGCCGCTCTTCAAGTCCGTTGCGCGTGATCCCAGCACCTGCGGCGTTTCAATGCCGCCGGCGACCGCCAGATAGGCGCGTGCGCCCTTGCGCGGCAGTCCGACCGTGAGAACCTGTCCCTCGCCGGCCGTCTCCGCCCACCAGGAGGGCAGCGCGCGGCCGTCGAGCGTCACGGGGCAATCCGCGCCCGCTACGGCAAAGGCCGTGCGGCGCTCGAACCGTATGCGGAACGGAAAAAGCGCGATCTCGATGCCAGCCGCGTCCTCGCCGTTTCCGACAAGACTGTTGGCGACGGCGAGCGCCGGGCGAT
>CAMPIK010000412.1 GCA_946886325.1 uncultured Shinella sp. | reverse complement strand
CGAGCGATGCCCACCCGGCGGCGCGGTCGTAGCTTTCGGCCGACTGCCGGCAGCCGTGCAGCACGAGGACCAGCGGCCGGCCCTGCGGAAGCGCGTGCGGAATATGGGCGAACATCAACAGCCCGCCCGGATTGCTGCCGAAGCCCTCGATCGGCACGAGGTCCGGCGTGGCAGACGGCTTGCGGCGGACCGGCGCCACCTTGCCCTCCGGCGTGCGGGCGAAGGGCCAGAAGAGATCCCCAAGCCGCGCCTGGCTCGGCAACAGCCGTTCGACGGACCTCTTGAAGCGGTCACGCATGCTTGGTCTCCTTGTGGGGGAATTGCTCATGTCGAGGGCAAATGGTCAGGTGTCGTCGTGCTTTTCAAGGGGAATGGCCGATCGGGCCTCGTCTACACGCCATCGTGATGCTTTCATTCACCGCCCGCATGAGGGCATTCGGAATTAGCCAAAGTGTGGCGGCCGTCGTTTCGTTCCCGCCCTTTCGGCAAAGTCCAAGCTGATGTAGCACTTCTGCAACGACAGAACCGCGACAGGACCGAAACGATGAGCGAGCACCACAGCGCCACCCCGGAACAGGCCCGCGCCAAAATGGCCGCGTTCGACTGGGCCGATCCGTTCCTGCTGGAAGACCAGCTCACCGACGAAGAACGCATGATCCGCGACACAGCGCGCGCCTATTGCGAGGATCGGCTGATGCCGCGCGTGACGGAAGCCAACCGGCACGAGGTGTTCCACCGCGAGATCATGACCGAGATGGGTGAACTCGGCCTGCTCGGCCCGACGATCCCCGAGGACTACGGCGGCGTCGGCGCCAACTACGTCTCGTACGGGCTCGTCGCCCGCGAGGTCGAGCGCGTCGATTCGGGCTATCGCTCCGCCATGTCGGTGCAGTCCTCGCTCGTCATGCACCCGATCTTCGCCTACGGCACGGAAGAGACCCGCAAGAAATACCTGCCGAAGCTCGCGACCGGCGAATGGGTCGGCTGCTTCGGCCTGACCGAGCCCGACCATGGCTCCGACCCCTCCTCCATGGTGACGCGGGCGAAGAAGGTCGATGGCGGCTATCTCGTCTCCGGCTCGAAGAACTGGATCACCAATTCGCCGATCGCCGACGTCGCCGTCGTCTGGGCGAAATCCGACGCCCATGACAACAAGATCAAGGGCTTCGTGCTGGAACGCGGCATGAAGGGCTTCGAGACGCCAAAGATCGAGGGCAAGTTCTCGCTGCGCGCCTCGGTCACCGGCATGATCATGATGCAGGACGTCTTCGTGCCCGACGAGAACCTTCTGCCCGAGGTCTCCGGCCTCGCAGGCCCCTTCGGCTGCCTCAACCGCGCGCGCTACGGCATCGCCTGGGGCGCGATGGGGGCGGCCGAATTCTGCTGGCACGCTGCGCGTCAGTACACGCTCGACCGCAAGCAGTTCGGCCGGCCGCTTGCCGCGACCCAGCTTATCCAGAAGAAGCTTGCCGACATGGAGACGGAAATCTCGCTCGGCCTCCAGGGCGCGCTTCGCCTCGGCCGGCTCTTCGACGAGCACCGGGCGCCTGCCGAACTGATCTCGCTGATGAAGCGCAACAATTGCGGCAAGGCGCTCGACATCGCCCGCGTGGCCCGCGACATGCACGGCGGCAACGGCGTTTCCGACGAATACGGCGTCATCCGCCATGTCATGAACCTCGAGGCGGTCAACACCTATGAGGGCACGCATGACATCCACGCGCTGATCCTCGGCCGCGCGCAGACCGGCCTTCAGGCGTTTCAATAGGCAAGCCGCTGAAAAACAGGGCAGAATCCGGCCGTTCGTTCAAATGCGAGCGGCCGTTTTCATTCTTTATCCATCCCGATTCGATACAGTCGGTCATGTTCAACCAGGCGGAGGGTGCCATGCCCCTCGAACACGTCCACGACCAGTTGAGGCTGCGCCATCCGAAGCGCAGTTTCGTCCAGTATCGCATCGACCGGCCCGGCCATATCGTCCCGGTCGGACACCACCTCTCCTCCTCCCAGCACTATACGTGCCTGGTGCGCAGCATCTCCTGCGCCGGCGCCGTTCTCAGCATCAACAAGAACCTGGAACTGCCGGAGAATTTCTATCTCGGCATTCTCGGCGTGCATGACGAGATCGGCTGCACCGAGTTCAAGCGCGACGGCGACGAGCTGGTGGTTCGCTTCAACATGTTCCTCGACCCCGATTTCCTGCATGAGGCAGTGGCGCGCCAGCCGGCCTGAGTTTTTTCATCATCCCGCCAATCCATCCCGCGCCCGGCGCGTAGAGAGGGAACGGAAGGGGATGCTCTGATGAAGACTGTATTGATTGCCTATGCCGGAACAGCGGCCTCGCTGCTCGTCGCCGACGCCATCTGGCTCGGCCTCGTCGCCCGGACCTTCTATCGCGACCAGCTCGGCACGCTGATGCTGCCACAGCCAAACTTTGCCGTCGCCGCCGCCTTCTACATCTTTTTCGCGATGGCCGTCGTGGTGCTGGCGGTGCTGCCCGGCTACCGCGCAGGCTCCCTGCCGACCACCCTCTTCTACGGCGCGGTGCTCGGGCTTGCCGCCTACGGCACCTATGACATCACCAATCTCGCCACGCTCAAGGGCTGGCCGGTCATCGTCAGCCTCGTCGACATGGCCTGGGGCACCTTCGTCACCGCATTTGCGGCCACCTGCGGCTTCCTCGCGCTGCGGTCTCTGGCCCAGCCCTGAGGGCGAGAAAATTCGATCGTTAAACGTTTAGTCATTTGTTTTAACAAAACAAAACACCCTGCTGCGACACTCCGCCTCACCTAAATCCCGACATGATGTCCAATGGGAGAGTGGAGATGTTGGCAGCCAAGGATCCGAACGCCAGTGCCGGGCTTTATGAGCGCCGCTGGGAGCGGTATAAACTGAGCCGGCAGGGCATGATCCTGACCGTCAACCTCGATCTGGCCGTGCCCAAGGTGCGCACCTGCAAGATCACGGAAATCTCGCTCGGCAACGCGACCTTCACCGTGAATACGGCGATCGGCCTGCCGACGCACTATTACCTTTCAATCGTCGGGGTCGGGGCCTGGATCGGCTGCGCGGAAATCTACCGCAACGGCGAGCAGATCAGCGCCCAGTTCATCAAGGAAATCGACGAGGAACTGCTGCATAGCATCGTGCGAAGCGACTATTTCACAGGTGCCGGCGCCGGCCGCAAGAAGGAAGAGCGCCGCTACATGGTCGGAATCGAGCGGCCGTCCTTCGGCATGACCTCGAATTGACCAAGTCCCGTGGCGCGCGGCGCCGCTCTCTGTTGCCCCGGCAAATCCCTTCGGTGTAGAGCCTTGAATAGGCAGGCGGTTTTTATCGCAAGACGGATTTCGATTCCAAAAGTTATGCGCTAGGTTCCCTGCCCGGCGGGGTTGTTCCGATCCCGGCCTTCCCGTTTCGAACCGTCCGCGCAGGTATCCGATGTC
>CAMPIK010000411.1 GCA_946886325.1 uncultured Shinella sp. | reverse complement strand
CGCTCAGATCGCTTCCTGCCACTCGGCAAGCGCCGCGATGACACCCGGCAGTTCGCTCATCCGCGAAATCACCGTTTCCGCGCCCGCTTCCGTCAGCCGGTCGGCGTGTGACGGATAGCTGTGCGATGCGCCGGTGAAGCCGACGACGCGCATGCCGGCGGCGCGCGCGCCGGTGATTCCATGCACCGAATCCTCCACGACGAGCGTGCGCGCCGGGTCGGCGCCGAACTGGGCGGCACCATGCAGGAAGATATCAGGCTTCGGCTTGACGCGGTCGGGACCGAGATCCTTGGCCGAGAAGATATGCGGCGCGAAGATCTCCTTCAGCCCGACCTTGCTCAGCATCATGTCGAGCCGGTGCGAGGACGAGTTCGAGCAGATGCAATAGGGCTTGCGCAGGCGCGACAGCGCGAACTTGACGCCGTCGATGACCTTCACGTCGCGGGCGAGCCGCGCATCGAGCAGTTTTTCGGATTTGTCGAGCAGGGAGGCGGACAGCGGAATGGCGGCCTCGCGCTCGATCGTCAGCAGAATGTTCTGCCAGGTCATGCCGGCAAAGCGTTCGCCCATTTCCTCGACGCCGATCGGATAGCCGGCTTCCGTCAGGAGCTTCGATTCCACCTCCGCCGCGATGATCTCGGAATCGACGAGAACGCCGTCGCAATCGAAGATGATGAGGTCGAAGCCTTCCATGAATTCCGTCTTTCTGTCTTGCCGATATGAGCGCCAGTGCCGGGCCGTTATGATGGCGGGCGCGGCGCCTGCACGGAGCGGCCAGCGCGCGCCCCAAATGAACGCGGCTTCCCTACACGAATGGCGCCGGAAGGACAATGCGCGTCGTTGTCTCAGGGAAAGGCGGCGAGAAAGGCCTTCTCGCCGGGGGGCGTGAAACGGATGACGCGACTTCCCATTTCGCGCTTCGCCCAGCCGATCTCGATGAAACGCGTCAGCAGCGCTTCGCCGAGAGCGCCCGCCAGATGCGAGCGGCGCTCGCTCCAGTCGAGGCAGGTGCGGCAGAGCGGCCGGCGTTGCGCCTGGAGCGGCGCAAGGTCGATGCCGAGTGCTGCCATCCGGCTTTCGCCGCTTGCCGTCAGCGCGATCTCGTCGCCGTCGAGCGTCATGTTGCCGTCTGCCACCAGGCGGTCGAGCATGCGCACGCCGAAGTCGCCGGCCAGATGATTGTAGCAGACGCGGGCCTTCCGGAGTTCCGGATCCCGGGGGCCGGGCCGGGTGCGCAGGAAGCCGCGATTGGCGGCAAAGCCCATCAGCCCTTCGAGCAGCAGTCCGACCTCGTCATCGGCAAGCGCGAAATAGCGGTGCCGGCCCTGCTTGCGCTGCACCAGCAATCCGCCGGCCTCGAGCCGGGCCAGATGGGCGCTCGCCGTCTGCTGGGTGATGCCGGCTGCTGTCGCAAGCTCGCTTGCCGTCAGCGCCTTGCCGCCCATCAGGGCCGACAGCATGTTGGCGCGCGCCGGGTCGCCGATGAGCGCACCGACCTGCGCAATATCTGGTCCTTCTTTCATAGTTCGATGGTAGACGAAGCATCGCGGTAGATCAACATGGCAAAAGACGGCATCGCAAATCGAGGAAAAGCCGATGCTCACCTGTTTCATCCGCTATGAGATCGACCCGTTCAGGAAAGACGATTTCGCCGCCTATGCCCGAACCTGGGGGCAGGCGATCCCCCGATGCGGCGCCGGCCTCATCGGCTATTTCGGCCCGCACGAAGGCTCGGCGACGACGGCCTATGGCGTCTACAATATCGAAAGCCTTGCGGCTTACGAAGCCTATCGTGCCCGGCTGGCCGCCGATCCGCTCGGCAGGGAAAACTATGAATTCGCCCGCCGCGAACGTTTCATCCTGAAGGAGGATCGCATCTTCCTGAAGAACATGTCGCTGCCGCACGGGGCCAGCGAGAGACAAGGGGAAAGCCGATGATTGCCGTCATCTTCGAGGTCGTGCCGGCGCCGGGCAGGCGCGATGCCTATCTCGGCAAGGCGGCGGACCTGCGTCCGCTGCTCGACGGTATCGACGGCTTCCTGTCGATCGAGCGCTTCGAGAGCCTGAGCGTGCCCGGCAAGGTGCTGTCGCTGTCCTTCTGGCGCGACGAGGAGGCGGTCAAGGCTTGGCGCAACGGGGCTGAGCACCGGCAGGCACAGGCCATGGGGCGCGACGGCGTCTTCGCGGATTACCGGCTGAGGATCGCCTCGGTCATCCGCGACTACGGCATGTTCGAGCGGGCGGAAGCGCCGGCCGACAGCCGCGAGCATCACCGCGCCTGAGATGAACCTGTCGCTACCTATTCGACTGTGATCTCCGTGCGCTCGCCGGCCTTCACGGTCGCGGTTGCTTCCTTCGCCGGCGTATCGCCCTCATAGGTCACGCTGATCAGGTAGTCGCCGGGATGCAGCGTGTCCTGGTGCTCGATGCCATAGGCGCCGGACACGTCCCTGCGGTTGCCCTGGATGTCCTTCTTGGCGTCCTTGATGTCGATCCGGTTGGCGCCCGGTGCCGAGATTGCCAGCACGCCGGCATTGAGATTGACCGACACGTCGGCCCGCTCGCCGGCCTTGATCGAAAAGGGGATTTCGCCGGTCGCCGAACCGAGCCGCGCCGTCAGCACAAATTCGCCAGCGGGAATGTCGAGCGCGCTTCCGGTGCCGTAGCCGCCGTTGATGTCCTCGCGGTCGCCGTCGATATTGGCCTTCGAGGCCACGACGTCGAAGCGGATCGCATCGGAATCGACCTCCGGTCCGCCTTCGGCATAGATTGCCTTGGCGACGACGACGCCCGAGCCGATCACGATCACATGCTCCAGCGTCTCGCCGGCCTTGATCGAGACGGTCTCGCGTGCCGATGCGGGGCCGATCTTGCCGTCGATCACGATATCGCCCTGCGGAACGAAACGCTCAAGGATGCCATAGCCGCCATCGGCGAAATCGCCCTGCGTGACATCGATACGCGCACTATCGTCGGCAGCAGCGTCATCAGGTGTGCGCTTCGGCGTCACCTTCAGGAGGCCGGCCTCGAAATTGACTGCCGGCCGCACGACCTCGCCATCCTTCGCCTCGAAGACGACCTGCCGCGTCAGTTCGCCGACCCTGGCCTCGCCGACATAGCGTCCCGGCGGCAGGTTCACGACGAGCGTCGCGTCATAGCCACCCTCAATGCTGTCGCCGGTCCTGTTGCCGTCGGCATCGGCCTTGTAGAGGTCCCATCGCACCCGCTGGTCGTCGCCGAGCGACGGTCCGCCCTCGACGAGCGTCGCGTCCGCCTCGACATTGTTCTCGATGGCTGCCGGCGCGGGTTCCGGCTCTACCTCCGCCACCTCTTCGGCGACCGGCTCGGACTTGGCCATCGGCGCCGCGACGACTGTTTCCGTCAAGGCGGCCACGAGTTGCCCGGCATCGGATGCCTGGAGATAACGCCCGCCGGTGTTTTCGGCGA
>CAMPIK010000410.1 GCA_946886325.1 uncultured Shinella sp. | reverse complement strand
TGCCTGACCTGCGCGACTTCTTCAACGCCGACGTCCGCTGGCTCAGCCACTACGGTTTCCGCCCGCTCGACATGCCGACGCTGTTTGGAGGCTTGAGCGCTTAAGATCATGCCAACGCTCCTGATCTGGCACGGCCACAAGTTTCGGTTCTATGCCCTGGATCGGGGGGAGCCACCCCACGTTCATGTCGTCAAGGACGGCAAGTCGTTGAAGGTTTGGCTGGAGCCGGTGGCTGTTGCGCGGCGTATTGGATACAATGATCGGGAAATCGAACGGCTGCTGACGGTCATCGCTCAACACCGAAACGAATGGATCGAGGCGTGGAATGACTTCTTTGGAGTTTGAAACCGAGGAAATGCGTCCGGTGAAGGCATGGTGCACGGAAGAAGAAGTGCATGTGACGCTTGCGGACGGACGCACGATTACTACGCCGCTCTGGTGGTATCCGTTCTTGCATGGTCTCGATGCGAACGGGCTCAACGAGATCGAACTCATGTATGAGGGCATCTGGTGGTCGCGGGTCGATGAGGGGATTTCGGTGAAGAGCATGTTCCTCGGCCGGAAGGCTCCCGGAGCACGCGCACCCGAGAAGGCAGCATAACCCCATGTCCCACCACACAGGCGGATGCCGTTGCGGCGCGATTCGTTTCGAGGCCGCGGGCGAGCCGGTCCACATCAGTTACTGCCACTGCGGCGACTGCCGGCGCGCAAGCGGTGCGCCCCTCTCCGCCTTCGTCGGCTTCGGGGCCGCCGACGTGACCTTTTACGGCGAAAAGGGTGCCGCCTATGGCGAGGCGCCTTTCGAGCGCCGTTTCTGCGCCACCTGCGGCTCGCCGATCTCCTATGCCGATGCGCGCCTTGAAGGTCAGATTTTCCTGATGCTCGGTGCCATGGACAGACCGGAAGACTATGCGCCCACGGTGCATGGCTACACCCGGGAACAGTTGCCTTACCTACATATCGATGACGGTCTGCCACGCAGGGAAACCACCACCGTGCCGAGACCCGAAGGAGAAAACCGATGAAATTCACCCTCTCCTGGCTCAAGGATCACCTCGAGACCGACGCCACGCTTGACGCCATCTGCGCGCGCCTGACGGCGATCGGCCTCGAAGTAGAAGACGTCGACGACAAGGCGGCCTTCAAGCCCTTCGTCATCGCCAAGGTCGTTTCCGCCGAACAGCACCCCAACGCCGACAAGCTGCGCGTGCTGATGGTCGATACCGGAAAAGGCGATCCGATCCAGGTCGTCTGCGGCGCGCCGAATGCGCGAACGGGCCTCGTCGGCGCCTTCGCGGCACCCGGCACCTATGTTCCTGGTATCGACGTCACGCTTTCGGTTGGCAATATCCGCGGCGTCGAGAGCCGCGGCATGATGTGCTCGGAGAAGGAACTGGAAATCTCCGACAATCATGACGGCATCATCGACCTGCCCGACGACGCGCCGGTCGGCCAGAGCTATGCCGCCTATGCCGGCCTCGACGATCCGGTCATCGAGATCAACCTGACGCCGAACCGTCCGGATTGCACCAGCATCTACGGCATCGCCCGCGACCTCGCCGCCTCCGGCCTCGGCACGCTCAAGGCTGCGAAGGCACCGTCCTTCCCGGTCGAGGGCGAGACGCCGGTCAAGGTGACGCTCGATCTCGGCGGCGACGACCATCTCTGCCCCGGCTTCGCGCTCCGCCTCGTGCGCGGCGTGAAGAACGGCCCGAGCCCGCGCTGGATGCAGCAGCGGCTGATCGCCATCGGCCTTCGCCCCATCAACGCTCTGGTCGATATCACCAACTACATGACCTTCGATCGCGGCCGGCCGCTGCACGTCTTCGACGCCGCGAAGGTGACGGGCAATCTCACCGTCCGACGCGCGCATGAGGGCGAAACGGTGCTGGCGCTCGACACCCGCGAATACAAGCTGAACTCCAGCAATGTTGTCATCGCGGACGAAAACGGCGTCGAATCGATCGGCGGCATCATGGGCGGCGAGCATTCCGGCTGCGATGCGGAGACCATCGACGTGCTGATCGAATCGGCGCTCTGGGACCCGATGAACATCGCCAAGACCGGCCGCGCGCACGGCATCATCACCGATGCGCGCTACCGCTTCGAGCGCGGCGTCGACCCGGAATATATGGTGCCGGGCCTGGAACGTGCCACGGAACTGGTGCTGGAACTCTGCGGCGGCACGGCGGCGAAGGCCGATGTCGTCGGCTACAAGGGCTATGACGCCAAGGTTGTCGACTTCCCCTTCTCCGAGGTGAAGCGCCTGACCGGCCTCGAAGTCTCGTCGGAAGAGAGCGTGGACATCCTCACCCGCCTCGGCTTCAAGGTTTCCGGCTCCGGCGAGCGCGTCTCCGTCGCGGTCCCCTCCTGGCGTCCGGATGTCGACGGCAAGGCGGACCTCGTCGAAGAGGTCATGCGCATCCATGGCGTCGACAACATCAAGCCGGCGCCGCTCGAAAGCCATGGCGCGGTCAACGGCCGGATTCTCACCACGCTGCAGATCCGCTCGCGCCTCGCCAAGCGCGCGCTGGCCGCCCGCGGCATGATGGAGGCCGTCACCTGGTCCTTCATCCCGAAGGCCCATGCCGAGCTCTTTGGCGGCGGCGCGCCGTCGCTGGCGCTCTCGAACCCGATCGCCTCCGACATGTCCGACATGCGGCCCTCGCTGCTGCCGGGCCTGCTGTCGGCCGCTCAGCGCAATGCCGACAAGGGTTACGGCGACGTCGCGATCTTCGAGGTCTCCGGCACCTACGAGAATGACAGGCCCGACGGCCAGCGCCGCGTCGCCGGCGGCATCCGCCGCGGCACGGCGTCGCTCGCCGGTTCCGGCCGCCTCTGGTCGAATGCGGCGAAGGGCGGCGGCAAGCCGGTCGATGTCTATGACGCCAAGGCCGATGCGCTGGCGGTGATCGAGGCCTGCGGCCTGCCGATGGGCAACGTCCAGATCGAGCCGGGTGCGCCCGCCTGGTACCATCCGGGCCGCTCCGGCACGATCAAGATGGGGCCGAAGATCGTTCTCGGATATTTCGGCGAATTCCACCCGAAGGCGCTGGGCGCGCTTGATGTCTCCGGCGCGCTGTGCGGCTTCGAGATCTTCATCGATGCCATGCCGGAACCGAAGAAGAAGGCGACCCGCACCAAGCCGGCGCTCGACCTCTCGCCCTTCCAGGCCGTCCGGCGCGACTTCGCCTTCGTCGTCGACAAGACGGTGGAAGCCGGCGCCATCGTGCGCGCCGCAACCGGCGCCGACCGCAAGCTGATCAACGCCGTCACCGTCTTCGACGTCTTCGAGGGCGCCTCGCTCGGCGAAGGCAAGAAGTCGGTCGCGATCGAGGTCGTCATCCAGCCGATCGACAAGACGCTCACCGACGAGGACTTCGAGGCGCTGACATCAAGGATCGTCGGCAATGTCGTCAAGACGACGGGTGGCGCGCTGCGCGCCTGA
>CAMPIK010000409.1 GCA_946886325.1 uncultured Shinella sp. | reverse complement strand
TCGTCGAAATTGATCGTGTTGACCTTCAGAAGCGCGAAGTAGCGTTCGCCTTCCTTCGGCCCGCGGATCGGGCCTTCGACCGTATCGCCCGTCTTCAGCGAGAAGCGGCGGATCTGCGAAGGCGAAATGTAGATATCGTCGGGACCGGGCAGATAGTTTGCATTGGCAGAGCGAAGAAAGCCGAAACCGTCCTGCAGAACTTCGACCACGCCCTCGCCGATGATCTCGGTGTCCTGCATCGCGAGCATCTTCAGGATCGCGAACATCAATTCCTGCTTGCGCATCGTGCTCGCGTTTTCGACTTCAAGCGATTCGGCGAAGGCGAGCAAATCCGTCGGAGTCTTGTTTTTTAATTCTTGTAGCTTCATTTCAGCCATGAAGGGACCATGCGTGGATTGGGATGGAAAATTGGCGTGCGGGTCGAGATTGAACTGCGCGAGGAAGGTTGCAGTTCACGATACGTTTACACATGCCACGAAGATGAGGTGGTCGGAAAATAGCGATTCACGTGAAACCCCGCAAGGGCCTGCGGCAAAATCAGCCGATTAATCGCCACCCGGCCGTCAGAACGGCTTCACCACGACGATGATGACGACGAGAATCATCAACAGTGCCGGCGCTTCATTCCAGATCCGCCACTGCCGCCCCGTCCGGGTGTTGCGATCTTCCGCAAAGGCGCGAACCGACCGGCCATAAAAGACGTGAACACCGGTCAGGATCGCGACAAGCGCCAGCTTTGCATGCAGCCAGGCACCGGAGAAACCGTAGACGCTCCAGGCGAGATAGAGCCCCAGCAGCCACGCGAGCATCATCGCCGGGTTCATGATCACCCGGTAGAGCCTGTTTTCCATGACCTTCAGCGTCTCGGAAAGCTCGGAACCCGGAGCCGCATCCGTGTGATAGACGAAAAGCCGCGGCAGATAGAGCAGCCCCGCCATCCAGGAGATGACCGCGATGATGTGGAGCGCCTTCAGCCAGAGATAGAGCGCATCTGGCGGATAGACGACCAGCACCACCGCGAGCAGCACGAAGACGCCGAGCGCGGCCGCGGCCCTCAGCCGCGCCCGCCGGCCAGACAGTTCCCCGGTCTGCCGCTCAGGCATCCGACGACCTCCGGACCCGATCGACGAGACGGCGGACGTTCTCCGGGTCCGCCTGTGGGGTGATGCCGTGACCGAGATTGAAGATCAGCGGGCCCTGGCCAAGCACGTCCAGAATCCTGTCGATCCCCTCGTCAAGCGCAGCTCCGCCTGATACAACCCGCATCGGATCGAGATTGCCCTGCACAGGACCGTCTTTCTGCAATTCCCGCGCAAAGCTCAGCGGCACAGTCCAGTCGAGCCCGATTGCCGTCGCATCCGTCGCCTGCCGATAGGACTTCAGCAGCATGCCGGCCCCCTTGGCGAAAGCGATGATTTTCGCTTGCGGGCGCTGCCGGCGAACCTGATCGACGATTCGCCGCACGGGTCGCGCCGCATAGGCCTCGAACTCGACCTCCCCCAGAACGCCCGCCCAGGAGTCGAAAATCTGCACGGCGTCCGCTCCGGCATCGATCTGCGCCACGAGATATTCCGCAGAAAGATCGGCCAGTAGATCGAGCAGCCGCGCAAAGGCTTCCGGTTCGCGATAGGCGAAGAGCCGCGCCGGCGCCTGATCCGGCGTGCCATGACCGGCGATCATGTAGGTCGCCACCGTCCAGGGCGCTCCGCAGAAACCAAGCAGCGCGGTCTCTTCGGGCAGTTCGACGCGAAGCCGTCGCACCGTCTCGATAACAGGGGCGAGATGGTTCATCATCGCCGAGCCATCCAGCGCCGCGATCTCCTCGACCGAAATCGGATCGAGGCGCGGTCCATGGCCTTCCTCGAAACGCACGCCACGCTTCAGCGCATCCGGGATGACGAGGATATCGGAAAAGAGGATCGCCGCATCGAAGCCATAACGGCGGATCGGCTGGAGCGTCACCTCGACGGCATGATCGGGCGAATAACAGAGATCGAGGAAACTCCCGGCCTCGGCACGGGTCTGGCGGTATTCCGGAAGATAACGACCCGCCTGTCTCATCAGCCATATCGGTGGCGGCGATACGGTCTTTCCCTCGAGCACGTCGACGATTTTTCTGGATTTCATCGCCATCGGTACCTGCTCCTAAAAGAAAAGAAAAGAGTCTTAAAAAGGCTTCTATTTCTTAGAGTCTGTGACTTTCAAGGATTAAATCCCGTGCACAGCTTGTTCCGCTCGAACCACGAACCGTGATCCTTCGGGATAGTCAGCGCTTCGATAGACCGAACAGTGAGAACAGGATGAATCCGGCAATAGATTCAGTCCGCTACACGAAAATGGAATGCAGCTTGTCTGTGGATAGCTTGTTGATGACGGCGACACTTTGCCCCGCCCCGTGGCTTTTCCACAGACGGCCCGGAAGGAAAGCCGGCTGGGTGGCAATTGTGGAAAAGGCGGCGGTTTTCCCCTTGCCTCGGCCGGGCCTTGGCCGTTAGCTCCGTTCATCCCGGATTTTCAACAGGGGGAGGAGAATATTGTGGAGATCACAAAAAACTATTTCCACCTTCACCTCATCTCCGATTCGACCGGCGAAACGCTGATCGCCGCCGGCCGCGCCGCCGCCGCCCAGTTCCAGTCAAGCCAGTCGCTCGAACATGTCTATCCGCTGATCCGCAACCGCAAACAGCTCATGCCCGTGCTCGATGCCATCGATGGCGCGCCCGGCATCGTGCTCTATACGGTGGTCGACCGGGAGCTCTCGGAGATAATCGACCGGCGCTGCCGCGAGATGGGCGTGCCCTGCGTCTCGGTGCTGGAGCCGATCCTCGATATCTTCCAGTCCTATCTGGGCGCCCGGTCGCGTCGCCGGGTCGGTGCACAGCATGTGATGGATGCGGATTATTTCGCACGCATCGACGCGCTCAATTTCACCATGGATCATGACGACGGCCAGTTGCCGCAGGATGTCGACGAGGCCGATGTCATCCTCGTCGGCATCAGCCGCACGTCGAAGACGCCGACGAGCATCTATCTCGCCAACCGGGGGATCAAGACGGCGAACGTTCCGATCGTGCTCGGTGTGCCCTTGCCTGACAGGCTGCTCGAAGCGACGAAGCCGCTGGTCGTCGGCCTCATCGCGACGACCGACCGGATTTCCCAGGTCCGGCAGAACCGTGTTCTGGGCTCCGCGCAGGGCTTCAAGGGCGACGACTATACCGATCGGGCGCAGATTGCCGAGGAACTGAAATATGCCCGCGCGCTCTGTGGTCGCCACAACTGGCCGCTGATCGATGTGACCCGGCGCTCCATCGAAGAGACGGCGGCCGCGATAGTTGCCCTTCGCCCGAAGCTTCGCTAAGCCGCGTGCCGGAGGACGTTTCATGCCGCATCCCATTATTCTCGCGTCGCGCAGTCCGTTCCGGCAGATGCTGCTTCGCAATGCCGGCCTGAC
>CAMPIK010000408.1 GCA_946886325.1 uncultured Shinella sp. | reverse complement strand
CAGATCGCCGCCTATTGATGCTCAGCGCTTTCGAACGATCCCCAGCCGCGCGATGACTTCAGGCGGAATGTCATAGCGGCGGATCGCATCCTTCTGGCTGCGCAGGCCGCAGATCTCGCGCTGGATGAAGAAGGCCCAGACCTCGTCCGCCGCGTCGTTCAACAGGTCTTCCCGCTGATCGCCGGAACACCCGGCCTGAAGCCCGGCGCGCAACCGGGCGAGCGCCTTTTCCACCTTCAGCCCATGCCGGCCAAGCGCGTCGGCGCGCTCGGACATCAGTTCGTATTCGAGCACGTTGAGTGCCGGAGCGCTCAGTCCGGGATAGGAAAGCAGTTGCGGCGGACGCAGGGTCATGACGCATGTCTCCGGGTGGGCGGGCCGCATTCGCGCGCCCGACATCAACCTGCCAAGGACCGGGTGCTGCCGCAAGGGTCTCGTCCCTTTTGCTGCACCTGCGAAAAGATACGACCATCGGTTAACGCTTCATTAACCACGGAATGCGATTTCTAATCCATGAGGTTTTGGTTCGAGGCCCGATTCGGTCGCCTTGAGCAGCAAGCGCATCGCATGAAGCGGCCCGAGCCGGCTTGTCTCCAGTGCCGCCTTCCGCCCCACGGGGCCTCGTTTTTCCTATGCAAGCGTCGATGCGCATGATGCGCCATCCGGACTGAAGATGGAGCGATCATCGGCATCCGTGCGTGACGGAGCCCTTTAAGGAAACAGATGATGCTGCCGCGCCTGGCGATAGCGACTGCGACGACACCGACGGGCCAGACGCCCGCCGCGTCGGGCGCGCTTGCATCCGGACGGACGCCGGCGGCGGAAGCCATCGCCAACCTCCGGGCCGAAGTGCTGCTGCGGCTCGTCGAGACCATGCTGAAACAATTGCAGCGCGGCCAGAGCCAGAACGGCCCGGCGAACGCGCTCCTCGAAATCCTGCTCGACGCGCTGAAGACCATGCCGGCCGGCAGCAGTGAGCGCGGCGAAGGCCTGCGTGATATCGCGGCCATCCTTGCCCGCGTTCCCGCCGAGGCGCGGCCGGCTGTCGAGCGCCTGCTGCATAAGACGATCGCGTCGCTTCCGACGCGCATCCTGGTCGAGATCCTGCGCAATCCCGAAAGTCCCGCCGCGCAGAAGCTGGCGTCGATGATCGCTCTGCTGTCGGCGGCCGACGCTGATGCGCCCGATGTCCACTCCGATCGGCCGCGGGCGATCGCTGCACTGGAAGCGAAACTCGCCGAAAGCCACACCGATCGGCGGCCCTTTCCGAGACGGGAGAATGGCCTGATCGGTCGAGGCGACGCGCGTGCCCTGCAGGCGGAACTGCGCCGTCTTTTCGAGCCGGGAGCGGCAACGCGCGGGTCGAGCGGCCTCATCCCGGCCGATCCCGATCTTCCGATTGCCGAGGCAAAGGCCGTTCGGGCGGCAGCCGCCCTTGAGCGTGCCGCCACCGCTTTTCCCGAAAAGCAGGCCGAGCACAGTGGCGCGGCCATCCGCCTGACATCCACCGAAGCCAGGCCGGATGTGGCGGCGAAAGACGCCGTGACAAAGGCTGACACTGCGCCGAACCGTAGCGCGGCAGCGAGCCCGGTTGCCCTCATGGCGGCGGCGCCTGTCGCCGACGGTGACGAGTCCGTCACGGCCAACCAGCCGATTGCCGATGCAGAGGAAGCAACGCCTTCGCCAGAGACTCGCAGGGAAACCCAGGCCGCCGCGCCTGTCACGTCACGGGCTGCCGTGACCGCGCGGGCGAAGCCGGAAGCGATCGTGCACTTCATCACGGCGGTCGTCGCGAGCCTGTCGGACGACGAGGCGCAACTTCTCAAGGTCCTGCTGGAGCGGCCGATTGCCCGGACCACACCGGCCAGTGGCACCGTCGCCAGTGTTCCGGAACAGCAGGCGGAAATCGCCGCGGACGCCCTGCCCGACACGCGGGAAACGCACGCTATACGCAGGCTACCGGACGACATGCCGACGCTCCGCGCGGCACCCCTAGCCGAAGACCCGGCCTTAACCGGCGAACGCCCCACCCTGCCGGCCCCGCGCGAAACGGCGGCGGGCCAGATCGCGGAGACGCGGATCGATCCGGCACTGATACAGGGCGCGCTCCGCGAGACCATCGTCCCGGCCTTCGTACCTTACATGCCCGCTCAGGACGGCGCGGATGAGGAGGCGCAGGCGGAGCGGGAAGAGGACGATCGCGACGAGGCCGGCCAGGAGGAGACCGGCGAGGGGCAGGCTCACGAGGGCGAGGCTGGGGGCGAGGACGGCTTCGGATCGCAGGACGGGCAAGATGCCGCCGACGACAATACATCGTCCGAGGACCCGGCCACCCTCACGAAGCGCGAAAAAATTGCCGATCTGGTCGGCCCGCCGGATCCGGGCTTCGTCTTCTACCAGAAGCTCGGCGAATACTGGGCCTGACGGCCGCACCGGACGATCGATACGAAAAGGCCCGCGGAGATCGCTCCCCGCGGGCCTCGTCATGTCAGGAGAGCAACGATTATTCGTTGCCGCGGTTCTTGAGGGCCGCACCCAGGATGTCGCCGAGCGAGGCGCCGGAGTCCGACGAACCGAACTGCGCGACGGCTTCCTTCTCTTCGGCGATTTCCAGCGCCTTGATCGAAAGCTGGATCTTGCGATCCTTCTTCGAGAAGTTGGTGACGCGGGCATCGACGATCTGGCCGACCGAGAAGCGCTCGGGGCGCTGCTCGTCGCGGTCGCGCGAGAGATCGGAACGGCGGATGAAGGACGTAATGTCCTCATGCTCGACGAGCTTCACTTCGAGACCGCCATCGTTGATCGCGATGACTTCGCACGACACGACGGCGTTCTTGCGCAGTTCGCCGGAGGCGGCAGCATCGCCGAGTGCATCGCGGCCAAGCTGCTTGATGCCGAGCGAGATGCGCTCCTTGTCGACGTCCACGTCGAGAACGACGGCCTTGACGACGTCGCCCTTGTTGAACTCCTCGATGACCTGCTCGCCCGGACGGTTCCAGTCGAGGTCGGAGAGGTGCACCATGCCGTCGACATCGCCTTCGAGGCCGATGAACAGGCCGAATTCGGTCTTGTTCTTGACTTCGCCTTCGACTTCGGTGCCGGCCGGATGGCTATGCGCGAAAGCTTCCCACGGATTTTCGAGGGTCTGCTTCAGGCCGAGCGAGATGCGGCGCTTGGTCGGGTCGACTTCGAGAACGACCACGTCGACTTCCTGGCTCGTGGACAGGATCTTGCCGGGGTGAACGTTCTTCTTGGTCCAGGACATTTCCGAGATGTGGATCAGGCCTTCGATGCCCGGCTCCAGCTCGACGAAGGCACCGTAGTCGGTGATGTTCGTGACCGTACCGGAAATGCGCTTGCCGGTCGGGTACTTGGTGCCGATGCCATCCCACGGATCCGACTCGAGCTGCTTCATGCCGAGCGAGATGCGGTGGGTTTCCTGGTTGATGCGGATG
>CAMPIK010000407.1 GCA_946886325.1 uncultured Shinella sp. | reverse complement strand
CGCTTGCAGTTCTCGAAGATCGGATGGGTCGGGAACTCGATCGGGATGCCGCCGGCATCGCGGATGCCGTCGCGAACCCGCTTCGCCAAATCGACATGGTGGCGGTTGCAGGGGGTCAGGTCGCTGCCGCTCTGGGCGATGCCGATGATCGGCTTGCCGGATCGGAGCTCCTCCGGCGTGATGCCGTAGTTCATGAAGCGCTCCAGATAGAGCGCCGTCATGTCGATATGGTCGGGATTGTCGAACCAGTCCTGCGAGCGCAGCCGGCGACCCTTCGTCTTGTCCTGCATCGTCTTCCTCTTGCCGGTGCGCGAACCACACCCTGCCCGCACCATTTCACCGCTCGCCGCGCCGATCAACCGGCAGTCGGCACCAACTTGTTCCGAGGTCGCAAGAACTCGCGACTGGCGCGACACGCGCCGATATGCGACAGCCGGTCATACGCACCAGCCGAAAGTGGCGACTGACCATCATGACCGATATCACCGCAAGCGCACCCGCCGGCAACATCCGCATGGGCATCCTTCTGATGCTGCTCGCCATGGTCATGTTCTCGCTCAACGACGTGCTCGGCAAATGGCTCGTCGCCACCTATTCCGTCACCCAGCTGATGCTGATCCGCAGCCTTGCCGCGCTCGTCGTGCTGTCGCCCCTCTTCTGGCGCACCGGCCTGAAGCAACTGGTTTTCGTCGATCGCCCCCGGCTGCATGTGCTGCGCGCACTTCTCTTCACCTTCGAGGCCGGCGCCTTCTATTTCGCCGTCGCCTACATGCCGCTCGCGGACGCCATGACCTACTGGCTGGCGGCCCCCATCTATGTCGCCGCCGTCTCGCCGCTGCTGCTCGGCGAAAAGGTCGGCTGGCGGCGCTGGACCGCGATCCTCGTCGGCTTTGCCGGCGTCATCATCGCGCTCGAGCCCTCCGCCAAGACCTTCACGCTGCCGGCGCTGATCTGCCTCAGCGGCAGCCTCGCCTTCGCGCTCGCCATGATCCTCGGCCGCACGCTGCGTTCCACGCCCGACACGACGCTGGTCTTCTGGCAGGCGGCCGGCGCGGCGCTGGTGGCGCTTGCCGTCGTCCTCGTCGAACCATCGCAATGGGCGCCGGTCCGGCCGGTCGATTTCGGCCTGCTCTGCCTGCTCGGCGTCGTCGCGATGAGCGCCCATATGCTCGTCAACCGCTCGCTGAAGCTCGGCGACGCGGCGACCGTGGTGCCGCTGCAATATACGCTCCTCATCTGGGCGATCGTCTTCGGCTGGCTGTTCTTCGGCGACCTGCCGCGCCCGGCGATGCTGGTCGGCGCCGCCGTCATCGTCGCCTCCGGCCTCTTCATCTTCTTCCGCGAACAGGCGCTGAAGCGGCAGGGACGGCTCTGAAAGATCAGGGAACCTGCGCGCCGGAAACGGCGAGATAGACGCAGTAGAGCGAGCGCGTCGCTGTGATGAAGAGCTGGTTGCGCATGGGGCCTCCGAAGGTGAGGTTCGCCACCGTCTGCGGCACGCGGATCTTGCCAATCAGGTTGCCTTCAGGATCGAAGCAGTGCACACCGTCGGCGGCACTGGACCAGAGATTGCCGTTGACATCCGTGCGGATGCCGTCCGGAATGCCGTTGTCGATATGGCAGAAGGCACGGCTGTTTGCGAGGCGCTTGCCGTCAACGACGTCGAAAGCGCGGACATGGCGCGGCAGGCTGTCGTCATGGCTCGCCGCTGAATCGGCGACATAGAGGATCGACTCGTCCGGCGAGAAGGCGAGTCCGTTCGGCTGGTTGAAGTCGGTCGCTACCGCCGTCATCTCGCCGCTGTCGGGGTCGAGCCGATAGACGTTGCGCGTCGCCTGCTCCTCGTCCGCCCGGTAGCCCTCGTAGTCCGACATGATGCCGTAGCTCGGATCGGTGAACCAGATCGAACCATCGGACTTGACCACCACATCGTTCGGCGAGTTCAGCCGCTTGCCCTCGAAGCGGTCGGCAAGCACCGTGATCGAACCGTCGGCCTCCGTGCGCGTCACGCGCCGCGTGCCATGCTCGCAGGAGACGAGCCGCCCCTGCCGGTCGCGCGTGTGGCCATTGGTGAAGTTGGACGGCTGGCGGTAGACCGAGACGCCGCCGCCCGGCGTCCAGCGCAGCATGCGCTGGTTCGGAATGTCGCTCCACAGAAGCTGGTTGGCGTCGTTGAACCAGACCGGCCCTTCCGCCCAGCGGCAGCCGGAATAGAGTTCCTCAAGCCCGGCGCTGGTGACGACCATATGCCGGAAGCGGGTGTCGTGGATTTCAAAGATGCCGGCCTCTGCCATGGTTCTTCCCCGAATTATCGCGTGCCCGCCCGGCGGCCGCCGGCAAGCATGATGACGCTGATGATGATGAGCCCGGTCATGATGAGGCGGATGCCCGCGCCGAGCCCGTAGGTGTTGAGCATGGAGACGACAAGGAACATGAAGAGCGAGGCGCCCCAGATGCCCGGCACGTTGCTGTCGCCGCCGGCGACCGCCGTGCCGCCAATGACGACGACCGCGATCGACATCAGCAGATATTCCGACCCCATGTTGAGCGCAGCACCGCCCGAGAAACAGGCGAGAAGGTAGCCCGCGACCGACGCCAGCACCGCGCAGAGCACATAGGTGACGAAACGCGTTCCGTCGACCGGAATGCCCGCCATGCGCGCCGCCGCCATGCTCTGGCCGATCGCCGAAATCCAGCGGCCGTAGATGGTTTTCTCCAGCAGAAACCACGCCCCGAGCGACAGGACCAGCGCGACCAGCGCGACATTGGGAATGCCGAGCGTGGTGGACGTTGTGAAATCCGCCAGATAGGTCGGCGGCTTGATGCGCAGGCCGCGGTTCGTCCAGATCGCCGCCGACTGCACGATGAAGCTCATGGACAGCGTCGCGATGATCGGCGGGATACGCAGCGCCTTGATCAGCGCGTAGTTGCCGAGGCCGACCGCGATGCCGATCAGGATCGCGACGGCAAGGCCCGGCAGGATCAGGCCGTTGTCGACATTCATCAGCTTGAGCGCCACGGTCCCGGCGAGCGTCATCGTCGCGGGAACCGAGAGGTCGATATTGCCGGGGCCGAGCGTGATGACGAACATCTGGCCGATGCCGACGATGATCGAGAAAGCCGCGAAGGTGAGTGCCGCCTGGCTGAGACCGAGCGTGCTTGCGCCGCCGGTCACCATGATCGTCAGGAACCAGACGGCGAAGGCGGCGAGCCACGACCATATCCAGGGCTTGCGGGTGAGGCCGGCAAGGAGGCTCATGGCCGCTTCTCCCGGTTTTCGAGACGGTTCAGGAAAAGCCTGAGCGCGAGAACAATGATCAGGATCGCCCCCTGCGCGCCGATCTGCCAGTCGGGCGAGATGCGCAGGAAGGAGAGGAACGAGCCCGCGAGCGTCAGCGTCAGCGCACCGATGACCGCGCCGATCGGCGACACGCGGCCGCCGATGAACTCGCCGCC
>CAMPIK010000406.1 GCA_946886325.1 uncultured Shinella sp. | reverse complement strand
GGCCATATGTGCCGTTGTCATTTCGTAAGAATCAAATGACCATGCTTAATAATAAGGCAGACCCGGTCGGCGCATAAAAATTGATCCTGCGCGTGACGGGTACTGGACTGGACAATGGCGAGAGCTGGAGGTCTCGCAACGATCCGGTCATCGCCCTGTCTGGCACGAGAGAGCCAGGCCCGGCTTCCGGGAGAACGCTTCGAGGGGAGGTACAACTTGATTGTCCCCAACCAGGAGGCGTCGCATGCTCAAACTGCATCTTTCTTCCGCCAAGGCTCTTGCCGTCGAGACGACTGACGGTCCCTCGGACATGGCCCTTCCGGCCTGGCGAATCGGCCTGCTTCTGGCGGGCCTCACCGCCGCAATGGCGATGCCCGGCTGGCGAGCCGAAGCTCATGACGCTCCGACCGGCTGGAGCTACCCCTATTCCTGCTGCACGAACCATGATTGCCGCCCCGTGGCGATCAAGTCGGTGAGCGAGAAGCCGCAGGGCTACGTGATCAACGTCACCGGCGAAGTCGTGCCCTATCAGGATACGCGGGTTCGAAACTCTCCGGACGGAGATTTCCATTGGTGTTCCGTGGCGGGAAAGGACAATACGCGCACGATCTGCCTGTTCGTGCCGCCACGCGCCTTTTGATCAGACCTCGTGAAGCACATTGGCGGCCTTGACGGCCGCCGAGGCCCGGTTCTCGACGCCGAGCTTCACGTAGATCTGTTCGAGATGTTTGGTGACGGTCCGGGCGCTGAGGCCCAGGATCTCGCCGATATCGCGGTTGGATTTGCCCTTGGCGATCCACAGCAGCACCTCGGACTCGCGATGCGTCAGTCCGAAGTGCTGGCGCAGGATTTCGTCGTCCGACATCTTGTTCTCGGCGGTCAGCCGAAAGAGATATTCGTCCGGGCCGATCGCGCCGAGATAGGAGAGCTGCAGCGTCGCCTGGCCGCTCGGGTCGATCGAGAAGGTTCCCTCGCGCGTCCGGTTGCGGGTCTCGCGCATCCAGCGCGCGATATGCACGGCGACCGCGTCCAGCCCTTCGTCGCTTCCCGTCGCCGCATTCACCAGCCGGTTTGCCTGCGGCGTCGACCAGCGCACCGTGCCGTCGCCGCGGACCGCCAGCAAATGCCGGCCGGCCGCGTCCAGTGCCACGCGGGCGCTCTGGGCCGAACGGGCATTCGACAGGTGCACCCGGATGCGCGCCCGCAACTCGTCGATGTTGATCGGTTTCGTCAGATAGTCGACGCCGCCGGCCTCAAGCGCCCGGACGACATGTTCCGTCTCGGTCAGGCCAGTCATGAAGACGACAGGCACCTGGCTGACGGAGGCATTCGCCTTCAATCTCTCGCAGGTCTCGAACCCGTCCATGCCGGGCATCACGGCGTCGAGCAGGATGATATCGGGCGTGATGCGATCGACGATATTGAGCGCTGAGGTGCCGGAGGTGGCGATCAGCACGGAGAAACCGGATTGCTCCAGCGCCTCCGTCAGGAAGCCCAGCGCTTCCGGCGAATCGTCCACCAGAAGCACGATGTCGCGCGGGCTGCCGGTCTCGGTCACGGGCGGTCCATCCTCTCGGTCTCGAGCGCCTTCAGGAACGTGTCGTAGCCCGTCAGATCGAAGACCTGGACATAGGAGCGCACCGCATCGGCGAAGGGACGGTGGCGAGGCTGCCGGGCGATCTCGGCAAGCTTGGCCTCGATGCCCTTGATGTAGCCGATCTCGCCCAGCCGGATCAACTCCTCGACATGGTCCATGCCCGGATTGATGATGCGGTCGAGCGTCGCCGCCGGCTGCGTCTCGTCATCATAGATCCAGTCGAGCCCCATGTGGATCGACAGCTTGTCGGTCAGTTGGCGGATGTCGAAGGGTTTTGCCAGCGTGTCATTGTGGCCGATGCCCGCGGTCGCGCTGCCGTCGCCGATATTGGCCGAGAGCATGATGATCGGGGCGGGCTGGCCGAGATCGCGCAGTCTGGTGACGAGTTCCCAGCCGCTCATGCCCGGCATCGAGATGTCGATCAGGAAGATGTCGGGCCGGACACCTTCGACCAGCGCCAGGCATTCCGCGCCGCTTGCCGCCGTCAGGACGATGAAGTCGAGCGGACCGAGCACCTCGCGCATCAGGTCGCGATGATCGGCATTGTCGTCGACGACGACAAGGGTGCGCGGCGCGCCGGCATAGCCGCGAATCTGGCGCACCGGGTTCTTCAGCGCCGCCGGGCGCTCGATCGCCGACAGCATCAGGCGAACCTTGAATGTCGTGCCCTTGTCCGGCTCGCTCGTCACCGCAATCTCGCCACCGAGCGTCTGGGTCAAGAGCCGCGTGATGGTGAGCCCGAGCCCGAGGCCCGGCATGCGGCCGTGCTCTGCCGCCCCGCGCTGGAAGGGCTCGAAGATGCGCGGCAGGTCCTTCTGCGAAATGCCCTTGCCGCTGTCGGATATCGTGAAGGTTGCGACCTGGCTGCGATAATCGACGGCGATGCCGATCTCGCCCTTCTCGGTGAATTTCAGCGCGTTGGAAATGAGGTTCACCAGGATCTGGCGCAGGCGCTTCTCGTCGGTGCGCACATAGCGCGGCAGGTTGGCAGGGCGGCGATGGGTGAAGGCGACACCCTTGGCCTGCGCCGCCGGGCGGAACATCTCGACGATCTGGTCGAGGAAATCGTGCAGGTTGATCTCGTTGGAATAGACCTGCAGCTTGCCGGCCTCGATCTTGGAAATGTCGAGCAGGCCGTCGATCAGGCCGGACAGGTGCTCGGCGCTGCGCTTGATGACCTTGATCGCGCCTTGCCGCGGTTCCGGAATGGTGTCGTCGCGTTCGAGAAGCTGGGCATAGCCGAGCACGGCATTGAGCGGCGTGCGCAATTCGTGGCTGAGGCCGACGACATAGCGGCTCTTGGCGCGGTTGGCCGCTTCCGCCGTTTCCTTGGCCTTTTGCAGCGCCGCGTCGGTCTTCTTGTGGGCGGCGATTTCCTTCAGGAGCAGGGTGTTCTGGCGCGAGGATTCCTCTTCCGCCACCACGCGGCTGTCATGGGCGAGCACGTAGAACCAGCAGACGACGCCGGCGACGACCGCAAGCACGAAGAAGACAATCGCCACCGTGCGCTCGACGACGGCGGCTGTTTCCGGAGAGCCCGACCCCGTCTGGTGGGCGATCATCGCGAGGATCACGCCGATGCCGGTGATCGAGAGCAAGGCCGAGATGCCGTATCGGCCGAGGCGCGTGGACAGCGCGGTGGTGACGGTTTCGGGCAGAACCGACTTCGCGACGCTCGCCACTTGCGCGTTGAAGCGCGCCTTCGGCTTGCACATGTCGTGGCAGCGGCTGTCGAGAGAGCAGCAGAGCGAACAGATCGGCGCCGCATAGGCCGGGCACCAGGCCATATCCTCCGGCTCGAAGGGATGCTCGCAGATCGAGCAGGTGATCGAGGGTTTCAGGTGCCAGCTCTTGCGCGGCTTGCGGGC
>CAMPIK010000405.1 GCA_946886325.1 uncultured Shinella sp. | reverse complement strand
AGGGCTTGCCGGATTGAAGACGATGATCCGCAACCATGTCGGCTGGTCCCGCCGGCTGGCCGACCGGCTGGCGGCCGAACCGGATTTCCAGATCGTGACAGAGCCGGTGCTGTCGCTCTTCACCTTCCGTCAGAGAGGCGAAGGCGACAATGACGCGCGAAACCTGGCGCTTCTGAACGCCATCAATGACGATGGCCGCATCTATCTGACGCAGACGCGTGTCGATGGCCGGCTCGTCATCCGCTTTCAGGCCGGCCAGTTCGAAATGACCGAGGCGGATGCGGAAACGGCCTTCGACGTCATTGTCGAACTGGCGCGAAAGGCAATATAACGCTGTCAACGAACAGCATAAGCGAGGAAACGGACCCATGAGCCTCAAAGACCCCACCCTTCTCCGCCAGGCAGCCCTCGTCGGCACCCGCTGGATCGATGCCGACCCGGCGACCGGGATTGCCGTGAAGAACCCCGCAACCGGCGAACTGGTGGGTTATGTGCCGAAGCTTGGCGCCGCGGAGACGAAGGAGGCGATCGCCGCCGCCGAAAAGGCGCAGAAGGGCTGGGCCGCGAAGACCGCCAAGGAACGCTCCGGCATCCTGCGCAAATGGTTCGACCTGATGATGGCGAACCAGGACGATCTCGGCCGCATCCTCACCATGGAACAGGGCAAGCCGCTGGCGGAGGCCAAGGGCGAGATCGCCTATGGCGCAAGCTTCGTCGAGTGGTTTGCCGAGGAAGCCCGGCGGCTCTATGGCGATATCATTCCGGGCCACCAGATCGACAAGCGCATCCTCGTGATGAAGCAGCCGATCGGCGTCGTCGCCGCGATCACCCCCTGGAACTTCCCGAACGCCATGATCACGCGCAAGGCCGGCCCGGCCTTCGCCGCCGGCTGCGCCATGGTTCTGAAGCCGGCTTCGCAGACGCCGTTTTCGGCAATCGCCATCGCCGTGCTGGCCGAGCGCGCCGGACTGCCCGCAGGCCTCTTCAGCGTGCTGACCGGCTCGGCCTCGGAGATCGGCGGCGAGATGACCGCCAATCCGACCGTGCGCAAGCTGACCTTCACCGGCTCGACCGAGATCGGCGCGATGCTCTACAAGCAGTCGGCGCCGACGATCAAGAAGCTCGGTCTGGAACTCGGCGGCAACGCACCCTTCATCGTCTTCGACGACGCCGATCTCGACGCGGCCGTCGAGGGCGCGCTGATCGCCAAGTTCCGCAACAACGGCCAGACCTGCGTCTGCGCCAACCGGATCTACGCGCAGGAAGGGATCTATGACGCCTTTTCGGAGAAACTTGCCGCCGCCGTCGGCAAGCTCAAGACCGGCAACGGCTTCGACGAGGGCGTGATCCTCGGGCCGCTCATCGACACGGCGGCGCTGGAAAAGGTCGAGGAACACGTCAAGGACGCGGTTTCCAAGGGCGGCCGCGTCGTGCAGGGCGGCAAGCGCCATGCGCTCGGCGGCACCTTCTACGAGGCGACGGTCATCGCCGACGTCACGCCTGATATGGCCGTAGCGCGTGAGGAGACCTTCGGCCCGGTCGCGCCCCTCTTCCGCTTCAAGGACGAGGCTGATGTGATCGCCCAGGCGAACGATACCGAGTTCGGCCTTGCCTCCTATTTCTATGCCAAGGACCTCGCCCGCGTCTTCCGCGTCGCCGAGGCGCTGGAATATGGCATGGTCGGCGTCAATACGGGCCTGATTTCGACGGCCGAGGCGCCCTTCGGCGGCGTCAAGCTCTCCGGTCTCGGCCGCGAGGGCTCGCGCTACGGCATCGAGGAATTCACCGAGATGAAATATGTCTGCCTCGGCGGTATTGTCTGACGCAGCAGTTCTATGCGCACCGGCCGCCGCTTCGGCCGGTGCCGCCTGCCCGAAGCGCCGAGAGGTCACCCATGCCCGCACCGAAGAACGCATTCAAGGCCGCCCTCAAGCGGGGCGAGTTCCAGCTCGGTCTCTGGGTGGCGCTCGGCAGCGCCTATGCGGCGGAGATCGCCGCCGGCAGCGGCTATGACTGGCTGCTGATCGACGGCGAGCACGGCCCGAACGACATGCCGCGCATCAGCGAGCAGATCGGCGCCCTGCGCGGCCGTGGCAGTCATCCGATCGTCCGGCCGCCGATGGGCGAGGCCTGGTACCTGAAGCAGTTGCTTGACCAGGGCACGCAGACCTTCCTCGTGCCGATGGTTGACACCGCCGAGGAAGCGGCCGCGCTCGTCAAGGCCGTGCGCTACCCGCCGCAAGGCATTCGCGGCGTCGGCGCCGGCCTCGGCCGTTCCAGCGATTTCAACCGCATCGCGGACTATCTGGCGACGGCGAACGAGGAAATCTGCCTGCTGGTGCAGGTCGAGACCCGCAAGGCGATCGACAATCTCGACGAAATCGCTGCTGTCGATGGCGTCGATGGCGTTTTCATCGGCCCGTCCGACCTTGCAGCCGACATGGGTTACCTCGGCCAGCCAGGCGCGGAGCCGGTGCAGGCGACGATCCGGGACGCTTTCCGGCGCATCAAGGCGAAGGGCAAGGCCTGCGGCACGATGAGCATCGTGCTCGAGCAGTCCCGGGCCTATCGCGAGATGGGCGCCGATTTCCTGGCGATCGGCACCGATGTCAGTTGTCTCGTGCGCTCGCTCGACGGATTGCGCCGCGATTTCACCGGCGAGGCGGCGCCCGTTCAAAAGGGCGGCGGCTATTAGTCAGGCGTTGGCGACGGCCGAAAGTTCGGGCATCGCGACGGACGGGCTCCAGGCCTTGAGGCCCACAATCCGCCGTTGCACCTTCTCAGCGTGGTTGGCGGCGATGTCGGCGATCCGGTGGTCGAGATAGGGATTCTGGAAGCGTTCCAGCGTCGTCGCGACATAGGTTTCCGCCTCTTCGCCAAGTCCGCGCGCCGCAAAGGCCGGCACCACCTCGTCGCGATAAATTGCCGTCAACCGACCATGGACGACTGTGTCCGCGAGGATTTCGCGCACCGTCTCGTCCGCCCGGCGCCCGTCCTTCAGCCAGATATCCGCCAGAACGGTGTGGCCGAGATTGAGGATGTGCAGCTTTAGCTTCTCGTAGGGTGTCAGGTCGTCGACGAGTTTGATGGCCGGATGGGTGCAGGGGATGACGAGCCCCGGCTGCCGTTCGATCGCCCAGAGCGCATAGGGCTCGCAGACAGCGCCCGCCGGCTCGATCGGCTCCGAGACGATCCTATCCACGAGCGAATTGCCCCAGACGACGCCGCTTTGCAGCCAGTCGCGAAAGGCGGAATCCGGATAACGATCGGCCTGCAATCCAAGCACGATCTGCTTCAGCGTATCGCCGTTGCGGGCGACCAGTTCGCAGGGCAGGATCGTCAGGTGCCCGCCGCCGGCCTGGAACCGGGCGGACAGCAACGCCAGCAGCTTGCCGGGAAAGGACTTCGGGATGTCTTCCGATAGATCATCCTCGGGTACGCGATAGCCGGCGTCTCCGGTGTTGGAGAGGATCACGGCT
>CAMPIK010000404.1 GCA_946886325.1 uncultured Shinella sp. | reverse complement strand
AGGCCGGCTTCTACGGCGGCCACGGCATCGTCGGCGCGCAGGTGTCGCTCGGCACCGGCCTCGCCTTCGCCAACCGCTACCGCGAGAACGGCAATGTCTCGCTCACCTATTTCGGCGACGGCGCGGCCAACCAGGGCCAGGTCTACGAAAGCTTCAACATGGCCGCTCTCTGGAAGCTGCCGGTCGTCTACATCATCGAGAACAACCGCTACGCCATGGGCACGTCGGTCTCCCGCGCCTCGGCGCAGACGGATTTCTCCCAGCGCGGCGCCTCGTTCAACATTCCGGGCTTCCAGGTCGACGGCATGGACGTGCGCGCGGTGAAGGCGGCCGCCGACGAGGCGGTCGAGCATTGCCGCTCCGGCAAGGGGCCGATCATCCTCGAAATGCAGACCTATCGTTATCGCGGCCACTCGATGTCGGATCCGGCGAAATACCGCTCGAAGGACGAAGTGCAGAAGATGCGCTCCGAGCATGACCCGATCGAGCAGGTGAAGGCGCGCATTCTCGAACAGAAATGGGCGAGCGAGGACGAGTTGAAGAAGATCGACAAGGATGTCCGCGACATCGTCGCCGACAGCGCCGATTTCGCCCAGTCCGATCCGGAGCCGGATGTATCCGAGCTCTACACCGACATTCTGCTCTGATCCGGGGAGGGACAAAGATGCCAGTAGAAATCCTCATGCCCGCCCTGTCTCCGACGATGGAGGAGGGCACGCTGTCCAAGTGGCTGAAGAACGAGGGCGACACGGTCGCCTCGGGCGACGTCATTGCCGAGATCGAGACCGACAAGGCGACCATGGAAGTGGAAGCCGTCGACGAGGGCACGATCGGCAAGATCCTGATTGCCGCCGGCACCGAGGCGGTCAAGGTCAACACGCCGATCGCGGTCCTGCTTCAGGACGGCGAGAGCGCCGATGCGATGGCGACCCCGAAGGCGGCCGACAAGCAGCCGGACGCAGCACCGAAGGTCGAAGAGGCCGAAAAGCCGACGGAGCAGGGCTCCGCATCGGCTCCGGTTCCGGCCGCGCCGAAGGTGGACGTTGCCGCTGACCCCGATATCCCTGCCGGCACCGAGATGGTGTCGACCTCCGTGCGCGAGGCGCTGCGTGACGCCATGGCCGAAGAGATGCGCCGCGATGGCGACGTCTTCGTCATGGGCGAGGAAGTGGCCGAATACCAGGGCGCCTACAAGATCACGCAAGGGCTGCTGCAGGAATTCGGCGCCAAGCGCGTCATCGACACGCCGATCACCGAACACGGCTTTGCCGGCGTCGGCGTCGGTGCCGCGATGACGGGCCTGAAGCCGATCGTCGAGTTCATGACCTTCAACTTCGCCATGCAGGCGATCGACCAGATCATCAACTCCGCCGCCAAGACGCTCTACATGTCCGGCGGCCAGATGGGCGCGCCGATCGTCTTCCGCGGGCCGAACGGCGCTGCAGCGCGCGTCGGCGCCCAGCACTCGCAGTGCTATGCCGCATGGTACAGCCACATTCCGGGCCTCAAGGTCGTCATGCCCTATACGGCTGCCGACGCGAAGGGCCTGCTGAAGGCGGCGATCCGCGATCCGAACCCGGTCATCTTCCTCGAAAACGAGATCCTCTACGGCCAGACGTTCGACGTGCCGAAGATGGACGATTTCGTGCTGCCGATCGGCAAGGCGCGCGTGCACAAGACCGGCAAGGACGCGACCATCGTCTCCTTCGGCATCGGCATGACCTATGCGCTGAAGGCGATCGCGGAACTGGAGAAGGACGGCATAGACGTCGAACTGATCGACCTTCGCACGATCCGCCCGATGGACCTGCCGACCGTCATCGAATCGGTCAAGAAGACCGGCCGCCTCGTCACCGTCGAGGAAGGCTATCCGCAGTCCTCCGTCGGCACCGAGATCGCGAGCCGCGTCATGCAGCAGGCCTTCGACTATCTCGACGCGCCGATCCTGACGATCGCCGGCAAGGACGTTCCGATGCCCTATGCCGCGAACCTCGAGAAGCTCGCGCTGCCGAACGTCGGCGAAGTCGTCCAGGCGGTAAAGACCGTCTGCTACAAATAAGGGGAGGGCGGAGACATGCCGATCAACATCACGATGCCCGCCCTGTCGCCCACCATGGAAGAGGGCAACCTCGCCAAGTGGCTGGTGAAGGAAGGCGACACGATCGCGCCCGGCGACGTCATCGCCGAGATCGAGACCGACAAGGCGACGATGGAGGTCGAGGCCGTCGACGAGGGCACGGTCGCCAAGATCGTCGTTCCGGCCGGCACGGAAGGCGTCAAGGTCAATGCGCTGATCGCGATTCTCGCCGCCGAAGGCGAGGACGTGAAGGCGGCGGCTTCCGGCGGCGACGCCAAGGCCGAGGCTCCGAAGGCGGATGCCAAGGCTGTGGATGCGCCGAAGGAGGCTGAAAAGCCGGTGGCCGACAAGGCGCCGGCCGCCTCGACGCCGGCACCCGTCGCCAAGGACGGCAACCGCGTCTTTTCCTCGCCGCTCGCCCGTCGTCTCGCCAAGGAAGCCGGTCTCGACATTTCCGCGGTTTCAGGCTCCGGCCCGCATGGCCGTGTCGTCAAGAGCGACGTCGAGAAGGCCGTTGCCTCCGGTGGCGCCAAGGCTGCCGCTGCACCGGCTGCCGCTTCCGCCGCGCCCGCCGCTGCCCCCAAGGGCATGTCGGAAGAGGCCGTGCTCAAGCTCTTCGAGCAGGGCTCCTACGAACTCGTGCCGCATGACGGCATGCGCAAGACGATCGCCAAGCGGCTCGTCGAATCCAAGCAGACGATCCCGCATTTCTACGTCTCGGTCGATGTCGAGCTCGACGCGCTTTTGGCGCTGCGCGCCCAGCTCAACGATGCCGCGCCGAAGAAGGACGACAAGCCGGCCTACAAGCTCTCGGTCAACGACATGGTCATCAAGGCCATGGCGCTGGCGCTGCGCGACGTGCCGGATGCCAACGTCTCCTGGACCGACACCAACATGGTCAAGCACAAGCATGCCGATGTCGGCGTCGCCGTCTCGATCCCCGGCGGCCTGATCACGCCGATCATCCGCAAAGCCGAGACGAAGAGCCTGTCGGCCATCTCCAACGAGATGAAGGACCTCGGCAAGCGGGCCAAGGAACGCAAGCTGAAGCCCGAGGAATACCAGGGCGGCACGACGGCCGTCTCCAACATGGGCATGATGGGCGTCTCCAACTTCGCCGCCGTCGTCAACCCGCCGCATGCGACGATCCTCGCGGTCGGCGCCGGCACGGAGCGGGTCGTGGTGAAGAACAAGCAGATGGTGATCGTCAACGCGATGACGGTGACGCTCTCGACCGACCACCGCTGCGTCGACGGCGCGCTCGGCGCCGAACTGCTCGGCGCCTTCAAGCGCTACATCGAGAACCCGATGGGGATGCTGGTTTAAAAGATGATGCTCCCTGACCAGAAAGATAGAGAGTGCTTTATCAATCTGGTGTGGGACACTGAGCTTAAAGGTGGGATTTCAATTTCTGA
>CAMPIK010000403.1 GCA_946886325.1 uncultured Shinella sp. | reverse complement strand
GAATAATATTGACCTCGCGATCAGCGAAATTGATGGATAGTCCGGCTTGGGTGGGCGGTCTTGAACGTTTGTGCGATCGTGTAAGGAAAGCCTGTTCACCGCGCCGGACGTTCGGCCGGCAGCAATCAACAACGATGCCGATCACCGCGCGATACGGACGCCCGGTTTCCCCTCACGGATCGGGATGGTCTTGCGCGGCAAGTTTTCCGCGTTCGATGGCAAGGGCATCCTTGAACCGCTTGCCGGGCTCGGGCCGGAAACGTGTTCCGGTCCTTTCCACGGAACCGATCCGGTCCAGGCGAAGATGCCGGAAATCCCCTGCCGTTTCACACCAGATCGTGAAGAGCCAGGTCTCGTCGAAGACCGTCAGCCCCAGTGGACGCCCGAGCCGCGTCGAGGGTGTGCCCGTCGCGTTTCGGTAGTCGATCCGGAGGACTTCGCCGCGGGCAATCGCCTGCCTCAGCGTCGAGAAAAGAGCTCTGTCGCGAACCGTCGCCCCCGCACGGCTCGGGCCGGCCTCCAGCGGACGATCCGTCATCTCCTCCTTTCGACCGTCTCCGATCGCCGAGGCGATCTTGGACGCGGCCCGCCGGGCCGGTTCGCCTAGAGCAGGTGTCGCCCGCTCCGCCACAAGCCTCAGGCCGAGCACGATGGCGTCGAGTTCATCGGGATCGAAGCTCAGCGACGGCAGGAAGTAGCCGCGCTCCAGCACATAGCCGACGCCGCCTTCACCGCGGATCGGCGCGCCCATCGACTGCAGATCGGCAATATCCCGATAGATCGAGCGCACGGAGACACCCAGTTCCGCTGAAAGCGCCTGGGCGGTCACCGGCGTGACGCGCACGCGCATGAGGTCCAGCAGGCGGAACAAACGGAACAATCGCATGGAGTTCGCCACTGACAGAAACTGTCACAAGGTAACACCATTGTCGGCCCGTCGAAACAACATTCGGAGCCAACGATGAACCCCATCACCCCGATTGCCGCGACCATCGCGGTCGCCAGTCTGTTCAACCCTGCCAAGGCGGAGCAAAACATGGACCATGCTGCCATTCTCGAGACCATCAATTCCATGACCTCGGCATTTGCCGCCGGAAACATCGACGGCATCATGCAGACCTATGAAGGGGGTGCCGTGGTCGTGCCAGAGCCTGAACGCCCGGTGAGCGGCGACGCCGAATTGCGTGCGATGTTCGCCGACTTCGTCGCGAGCGGAGTGACCTTCACCTATGGCGCGCACGAAGTCGTGGTGGCGGGGGACACCGGCTTGCACCTGATGTCCTGGAGTGCACCGGGAGCCGACGGCCCGGTCACCGCGCTTTCGGTTGCCGTTCTCAGGCGCCAGCCGGACGGGCGCTGGAAGATGGTCATCGACCATCCGTTCGGCGACGGGGTGATGCAGCGCGAGAAATAAGGCGCTTGGGGCCGACAGGACGTCACCGTGGTTCCGGATCTTGCGCACGGACAGAAATAGCCGTGCGCCCATACCGGACGTGCTTGGCATATGCCTTGGAAGAAGCGTTCCACCGCGAAGCGTGTCGCCGGGCAATGCGGCGCGCTTCCCAGCCGGACGTTCGCACATCGCCGCCGGGAATCGGTAAGCCGAATGTCAGCCCCGCACCTTCATCGGCCAGCGCTCATTCCGCGCCGTGGCCACCGCGACATCGTCCCCCACTCGCACGATCCCCTCGCCGCGTGGAACGGCGTTCCAGCCGAAGAGCACGCCCGGCACGCGGCGGTCGGCGGACATGCGCTTTTCGGCAAGGCCCTGGATCGGGTTGCCGCCGGTGCGTTCGCCGGTCGCCTGGTCCTGCGTCGTCATGATGCAGCGGGCGCAGGGCTTGACGAGATCGAAGCGGATGCCGGCGATCTCGATCGTCTGCCACAGATCCTCGTCCCAGGCGCCGTCGTGCTCGATCAGGATATTGGTGCGGAAGCGCGCCATGCCGACCGGTTCCTGTCCCTTGTCGACGAGCGTCCGGTTGAGATCGGCCAGCGATCCGGTCGTGGTGACGAGGATCGGGAAACCGTCGGCAAAGCCGACCGGCGCGGCCGCTCCCGCCCATTCGGCGCCGACCGTGCGTTCCGCACTTTCGTCCATGTGCACCAGTTTCACCGGCCGCCCGAACCAGTCGGAGAGCACGTCGTTGACCGCCTCGTCGGCGACGGCGGCGCTGACGCGGCTGTCCCAGACCGTTATATCCAGCCGGTCGTCCGGGTCGAAGGTGGCAGCCAGTTCGCGGCCCTCCATGGCGAGATGCACGCCGCCATGGATCCTATGCGCCTCGACGCGCGCCAGCGCCTGCAATTCGCGCTGGGTGATGAAATGGCCGTCCGGCTCGACGATCATGAAGCGCCGGTCGCCGACAAAACCGTCGATGCGGACGTCTGCCTGCTCGACCGCGATCGCGCGGCCGCTCTTCAGCGGATGGATGTTGAGGCCGGCAACGCGCATGACGCTTTTCCTTTCAGATGTCGATTCAAGAGCCTGCCGGATCGATTCACGCTTCTCCGGCAAGCCATTCATTTCCTTCAGATTTCGTCGAGCATCATATCCCTGAAGTCACGCAGCCGCCGCTCGCGCTCGCGGGCGATCTCCCGGCCGGTCGCGGTCTGCAACCCGTCGGCCAGCTTGAACAGCTTGACCTCGAAATGGTCGATCGCGAAGGCCTTGTCGTCGAGCGGGCGGTTTTCGGCCAGCGGATCAAGCGGATCGTAGAGCCCGCTTGCCATGCGGCCGGCGATATAGAAGCAGCGCGCCGCGCCCACCAGGCCGATCGCGTCCAGCCGGTCGGCATCCTGCAGGATTTTCGCCTCCAGCGTCTCCGGGACGAGGCCGGCGGAGAAGCTGTGGGTGAGGATGGCATGGGCGACGGTTTCGACATCGCCCTCCGTCCAGCCAAGGCCCGTCAGCAGGCCGGATGCCTTTTCGGCGGCAAGCCGGGAGGCCTGTGCCCGCTCCGGCGCATTCTTCTCCACCGACACGCAATCATGCAGCAGCACGGCGGCGGCAAGCACCTTCGGGTCGCCGCCCTCCTCCGCCTGAATGCGGCGGGCGTTCTTCCAAACCCGGATCAGATGTGCCGCATCATGCGAGCCGTCGTCCGCCGCAAAGGCATGCGGCAGCAGCGTTTCGGCAAGCGCCTCGAAGGGCGCGAAGGCGGCGGCAAGGGATGCGACGGACATGGCGGGACTCGACGGGCGGTGGTTGTGCATCCGTAGCGGCTATTGCGGAGCGGCTCAACATGGTTGGGGTGTTTGAGCCTTCGGCATACCCTCTTCGCCTGCCGGCATCTCCCCCACAAGGGGGGAGAAGACTCGTGGCGGCCTTCCGCCCTGTGGCTTCCTCTTCTCCCCTGCGGGGAGAAGTGCCGAGCGCATGCGAGGCGATGAGGGGGCTCACCCGCGACGCCGAGGAATGCCCCCCAAATCCGGCCCTTCGGGCCACCTTCTCCCCGAGGGGGAGAAGAGGGAGACTGTCGCAGGTTAAGCCCCTCCC
>CAMPIK010000402.1 GCA_946886325.1 uncultured Shinella sp. | reverse complement strand
TGTCGCCGGCCGCCGAGCGCTTCCGCCGCATGCTCCTCGGCGTCTGGAAGACGGATTGAAAGGACGTGACCGTTCAGTCGAGGAAGCGGTATCCGACGCCGGGCTCGTTGAGGATGAAGCGCGGGGCGCTGGGGTCGTCGCCGAGCTTGGCGCGGAGCCGTCCGACGAAGACGCGCAGATATTGCAGGTCGTGCTCGTGGGCGGGGCCCCAGATGTCGTTGAGGATCTGGCGATGCGTCAGGATACGGCCGGCATTGCGCGCGAGCAGCGCCAGCAGATCGAACTCCTTGCGCGTCAGCCGGACAGCCTCTCCGGCGAGCGAGACGGTGTGGCGGGCGAGGTCGATGTTCAGGTCGCCCTGGACGATTTCCGGTTCCGCGCCGGCCGTTCCGCTGCGGTTCGTGCGCAGAAGGGCGCGCACGCGGGCCAGCATCTCGGCAATGCCGAAGGGTTTGACGACATAGTCGTTGGCGCCGGCATCAAGCGCCGCCACCTTTTCCTCCTCGGACTGGCGCACGGAGAGGATGAGGATCGGGACCTCGGACCATTCGCGGATCCGGCGGATGACGTCCTTGCCATCCATATCCGGCAGGCCGAGGTCGAGCACGACCAGATCGGGCGACGCGGTGGCCGCACGGGCGACGCCGTCCCGGCCGGACGTCGCCTCGTCGAGCGCGAAACCCTGCGCCTCCAGCGCCACGCGCAGGAACTTGCGGATGCCCTGGTCGTCCTCGACGAGAAGGATCCGGCCGGTGATCATGCGATCCCGTCCCGCAGGCCGCCGGTCGCCGGCAGGCTGATGACGATGCGCGCGCCGGACGCGGCGCCGTAGGCGGCATCCGCGCGGATCGTGCCGCCATGGGCGTTGACGATGCCCTTCGCGATGGCGAGGCCGAGCCCGGTGCCGCCGGGCTGCCGATCGCCGGCGCGCACGCGGAAGAACATGTCGAAGACATGCGCCCGGTCGGCCTCCGGAATGCCCGGCCCCTCGTCGGCGATCGAGAGCACGACACGGCTATCCGCCTCCTGCGCCACGATCCGGATCGCGGAGCCGGGCGGCGCATATTTGGCAGCGTTTTCAAGCACGTTCATCACCACCTGTTCCAGAAGCACGGCATCGCCCGACACCTCCGGCAGCGACGGCGGCAGGTCGCGCAGCACGTCGTGGCCGGCAAGGTCGCGCTGGAGGCGGCGCAAGGCCCGCCCGACCACCTCGCGCAGATCGACCGGTTCGCGCTTCACTTTCAGCGCACCATAACCGAGGCGGGTCATGTCGAGAAGGTTCTGGACGTAGCGGTTGAGCCGCTCGCCCTGGTCGCGGATCGTCTCGGCCATCGCCTTGCGACCGCTCTCGCCGAGCGCTTCGTCGGCCTCCGCCAGAGAGGTGGCGGCGCCGATGATGGAGACGAGCGGCGTCCTCAGATCATGGCTGACGGAGGACAGGAGTGCTGCCCGGAGGCTTTCGGTTTCGGCCAAGAGGCGCGTCTGCTCCATGTCGGCGGCGAGCTTGGTGCGCTCCACGGCGATCGCCACCTGGTCGACGAGCGAATCGAGCAGCCGGCGCTCCTCGGTCCTGATGTACTGGCGCTCGCCGAAGCGCACGCCGAGGATGCCGTGGCACTTGTCGGCACTCTTCATCGGCAGGAAGAGCCAGGAGGCGGACGGCAGCGTCGCCGACGACCATCCGGCGGGCTCCCGCTTGTCCCAGGCCCATTCCGCCGCACCCCAGTCCCTGGCATCGAGCCTGTCCTCGGGCGGATAGCCGCCGACGATCGAGAGCTTGCCGGAGGCTTCCGGCATCAGGATGAGCGAGGCGCATTGCATGGTGGAGGCGACGTGGTGCACGGCGGCCCAGACGACATCGTCGAGCGAGGCGACGCTTGCCACCTTGCGCGAGAAGTCGAACAGGTTGGCCGTGCGTCTCGCAATCGCGCGCTGGGCCTTGGCCTGCTGGCGCAGGCGCGCCGCAAGGTTGCCGGTGACGATCGCCACCAGAAGGAAGAGAAAGAGCGTCAGCACGACGTTCTGATGCGCCACCTCGAAGGTGTAATAGGGTTCCGTCAGGAAGAAATTGTAGCCGAGGAAGGCAAGCACGCTGGCATAGATCGAGGGCCAGAGGCCGAAACGTGCCGCCACCACGAGCACGCCGACCAGAAAGAACAGCGACAGGCTTTCGACGGGGAAGATGCGGTTGACGAGCATCGCCACGCCGCCGGAGACGAGGACGGCGAGCGTCGCCCAGGCATAGGCCTTCGGATCCCGCTCGGGAACGGGGCTTGGTCCGGTGATGATCGCCTTGCGCGCATCCGCAGCCTCCGGCGAGACGATCGTGACCTCGAAATCGACGGCCTTGCGGATGATCTCCTCGGCGACGGTTTCCCGTGACAGCCAGGCGGTGAACCAGCGCTGGCGCGGCCGTCCGATGACGATGCGCGAGACGTTGCGGTTGCGCGCGAAAGCGAGGATCTCGTCGGCGACATGGCTCTCGGTGTTGATCGTGGCGATCTCCGCGCCCAGCGCCTCGGCGAGCCGCAGCGTTTCGGCAATCGCGTCCTTGGCGGCATCCGGCAGGTGCTCGGATTGGGCGGTCACGACGCTTGCGGCGATCCAGTCGGTGCGCGAACGTTCCGCCATGCGCTTGGCGGCCCTGACCAGCGCCTTGGAGACCGGCGCTTCGTTGACGCAGACCAGCACCCGATCCTGCGTCGGCCAAGGCCCCGGGATCGCGTGGGTCTTCATATGCGCCGCCATCTGGGCATCGACCCGGTCGGCGGCGACGCGCATGGCCAGTTCCCGAAGCGCCGTCAGGTTTCCCTTGGAAAAGAAGTTCTGGATTGCGCGGGCGATCTGGTCGTGCACATAGACCTTGCCCTGGCGCAGCCGCTCGATGAGCTCTTCGGGCGGCAGGTCGATCAGCTCGATCTCGTCGGCGAGTTCCAGCACCTTGTCCGGCACCGTCTCGCGCACCTTCACCCGGACGATGCGCGCGACGACATCGTTGAGGCTTTCGAGGTGCTGGATGTTGAGCGTCGAATAGACGTCGATGCCGGCGGCCAGCAGTTCGTCGACGTCCTGCCAGCGCTTGGCATGGCGGCTGCCGGGCACGTTCGTATGGGCGAGTTCGTCGACGAGGGTGAGCGCCGGTCGGCGGGCGAGAAGGCCGTCGAGGTCCATTTCGGCCAGCAGGCGCCCGCCATAGGGGATGGCGGCGCGGGGCAAGGTTTCAAGCCCGGCGACGAGCCGCTCGGTCTCGGCGCGGCCATGGGTCTCGGCCACGCCGACGACCACGTCGATGCCGTCGAGCCTGCGCCGCTGCGCGGCCTCCAGCATCGCATAGGTCTTGCCGACCCCCGGAGCCGCGCCGAGAAAGATCTTCAGCCGCCCGCGCCCCTCCTTCGCGGCTTCCGCGAGCAGGGCTTCGGGTTCCGGGCGGCTTTCCTTCTCCATGGTCACTCTTCGGCGGCAGGGACGGGGCTGGCGGCAACAGGAAACGCGTCGTCGAGGG
>CAMPIK010000401.1 GCA_946886325.1 uncultured Shinella sp. | reverse complement strand
ACGACGAGTTCGTCGGCCGCTTCGAGGCGGTCGACCAGGTCGCGATCCGCTCGCGTGTCAGCGGCTACCTCAACGAGGTCCACTTCACCGACGGCGCACTGGTGAAGAAGGGCGACCTCCTGTTCACAATCGACCGGCGGCCCTACCAGGCTGCCCACGAGGCGGCGAAGTCGCGCGTGGATGTCGCGACAAGCTTGCTCGATTTCAGCAAGCTTCAGCTGCAACGCGCCGAGGATCTCGCCAAAAGCGGCAATCTCCCGACCTCGACGTTGGACGACCGACGCCGCGAATACCTTGCCGCCGAAGCCGGCCTTCAGGGTGCTACCGCCGAACTCACGACGGCAAGCCTCAATCTCGAATTCACCGAAATCAGGGCGCCGCTTGCCGGCCGTATCGACCGCCGCCTCGTATCGGTCGGCAATCTCGTGCAATCGGATTCGACGCTGCTCACCACAATCGTGGCGACCGACCCGATCGACTTCTATTTCGACGTCGACGAGCGCCTCTACCTCGCCTACGCCGCCGACGCACGCAAGCGCGGCGACGCCCTGCAGCAAGGCGCCGGCGGGCTCGACGTCTCGGTCCGCATCGCCGACCGCGACGGCGCCTCCTTCAAGGGCAAGCTCGACTTCGCCGAGAACCGTATCGACGCCGCCACCGGCACGATCCGCGTGCGCGCCCGCTTCGACAATCCGGACGGTGTGCTGCAGCCGGGCATGTTCGGCCGCATCAACGTGCCGGGCTCGTTGCCCTACAAGGGCATCATGCTGCCCGACGAAGCGATCGGCTCCGACCAGGACCGCCGCATCGTCTATGTCGTCGACGCCGAGGGCAATGTCAGCGCCAAGCCGGTGCGCACAGGCCCGCGCACGCATGGCTACCGCGTCATCCGCGAAGGACTGACAGGCGACGAGACGGTCATCATCAACGGGCTCGTGCGGGTGCGGCCGGGCGTCAAGGTCAAGGCGGAGATTGCAACGCTGCCGCCCGAAGCCGAGGGCGCCGGAGCGCCGCAATGAACTTCTCGCATTTCTTCGTCGACCGCCCGATCTTCGCGTCGGTGCTGTCGATCGTGTTGCTGATCGTCGGCGCCATCGCTTATACGCAGCTTCCGGTCGCGCAATATCCGGAGATCGCGCCGCCGACCATCGTCGTCACCGCCGTCTATCCGGGCGCCGACGCCGAGACAGTGGCATCGACGGTGGCGACGCCGATCGAGCAGGAGATCAACGGCGTCGAGGACATGCTCTACATGTCGTCGTACTCCGCGAGCGACGGCTCGGCGCAGATCACCATCACCTTCGAGCTCGGCACCGACCTCGACCAGGCACAGGTGCTGGTGCAGAATCGCGTCGCCATCGCCGAGCCGCGGCTGCCGGAGGAGGTGCGCCGCCAGGGCATCACCACCAACAAGAGTTCGCCCGACCTGATGATGGTCGTGCACATGCTGTCGCCGGACGACACGTACGACCAGCTCTACGTCTCCAACTACGCGCGCTCGCGCGTGCGCGACATCCTGCTGCGCCTCGACGGCGTCGGAAACCTGATCATCTTCGGCGAGCGCGAATATTCGCTGCGCATCTGGCTCGACCCGGAGAAGCTCTCGGCGCTCGGCATGACGTCGGGCGACATCGTGGAGGCGCTGCGCGCGCAGAACGTGCAGGTGTCCGGCGGCTCGATCGGCGCGCCGCCGAACGACAGCGCGACGGCGTTCCAATATACCGTCACCACCCAGGGGCGTTTCGAGGACGCACGCGACTTCCGCTATGTCATCGTCAAGTCGACCGAGGACGGCCGCCTGATCACGCTGCAGGACGTCGCGCGGATCGAGCTCGGCGCCAAGGATTACGTCACCAATTCCTATCTGAACGGCAAGCAGGCGGTGGCGCTCGGCATCTTCCAGCGGCCGGGCACCAACGCTCTCGCCGCCGCGGACGAGATCAAGTCGACGATCGCCGAGCTCGCCAAGGATTTCCCTCCGGGCCTGACCTACGACATCGTCTACAACCCGACCGAGTTCATCTCCGAATCGATCAACGAGGTCTACAAGACGATCCTCGAGGCGATCGCGCTCGTCGTCATCGTCATCATCGTGTTCCTGCAGTCCTGGCGCATGGCCATCGTGCCGATCGTGGCGATCCCGGTATCGCTGATCGGCACGCTCGCGATCCTCTACGCGCTGGGTTTCTCGCTCAACATGCTCACCCTCTTCGGGCTGGTGCTCGCCATCGGCATCGTGGTCGACGACGCCATCGTCGTGGTCGAGAACGTCGAGCGCAACATCCGCCTTGGATACGACCCTGCAGCCGCCTCGCATCGCACGATGAACGAGGTGGGCACCGCCATCATCGCCATTTCGCTGGTGCTGATCGCCGTTTTCGTGCCGACCGCTTTCATCCCCGGCATCACCGGCCAGTTCTACCTGCAGTTCGCGATCACCATCGCGGTCGCGACCGCCATCTCGGCGCTGAACTCGCTGACGCTCTCGCCGGCGCTCGCCGCCGTCCTGTTCAAGCCGCACGACGCGCATGCGGCGCCGTCGCGCTTCTGGCCGGCGCGCATCGGCCGCGCCTTCGCCGACGGCTTCAACAACGGCTTTGAAAAGATGGCCTCGGCGTATGCGCGGCTCGTTCGCCTTCTCGTCGGCACATGGACGGCGCTGCTGGCCATGCTCGCCGTCTTCGGCGTGCTCCTCTACGGCACGGTCTACATGACCCAGACGGTGCCGACGGGCTTCATCCCGACGCTCGACCAGGGCTATGCGATCGTCGTCGTGCAATTGCCTGATGGCGCCTCGCTGTCGCGAACCGACGCGGTGGTGCAAAAAGCCTCCGAGATCATCCGCGCGACGCCGGGCGTGAAGGATGCGGTGGCGTTCGCCGGGTTCTCCGGCGCGACGTTCACCAATGCCAGCAATGCCGGCGTCGTCTTTGCGGCGTTCGACACGTTCGAGCACCGGCTAGCGGCCGGCCAGTCCGCGGAACAGATCATCGGCACGCTGTTCGGTTCGCTGCAGGCGATCCAGGAAGCCTTCATCATCGCCGTGCCGCCACCGCCCGTTCCCGGCATCGGCAATTCCGGCGGCTTCAAGATGCAGCTCCAGGAGCGCGACAGCGCCGACATGCGGCCGATCCTGCAGCTCGCCTACCAGATCGCCGGCCAGGCCAACCAGACTCCGGGCCTCACCGGCGTATTCACCACCTTCTCGGCGTCGAGCCCGCAATTCTTCCTGGCGATCGACCGCGACAAGGCGCGCATACTGAACGTCGAAATCCCCGAGATCTTCGAGACGCTGTCGATCAATCTCGGCACCGCCTATGTCAACGACTTCAACGCCTTCGGCCGTGTCTACCAGGTGCAGGCGCAGGCCGACCAGCAGTTCCGCGTCGACCGCGAGGACATCCTCAGGCTCAAGGTGCGCTCCGCCAACGGCGCGCTGGTGCCGCTCGGCACGCTGGTCGAGATCCGCGACGTATCCGGCCCGACGCTGGTGCAGCGCTACAACATGTACGTCTC
>CAMPIK010000400.1 GCA_946886325.1 uncultured Shinella sp. | reverse complement strand
TTCTCCAGCATCGTCCGGTAAGGTTCCGCCGCCGGATCGATCTGTCCGAGTCGATCGACATTTCCGGATATCCGCCGCGACAGCGTCAGCGCGCGGTCGTCCTGCGATACGAAGAGGGTGAAATGCGGCCGGTCCTTGCCGAGCGCGCGGAACTGCTGGCCGAAGACATCGACGTCGAGGTCGGGGGCGGCGAGGATCACCTGATCGATCTTCGGATGCACGCGGCCATCGCGGATCGCCATCTGCCGCAAGGTCTCGACCGCCAGCCATGTGCCCATCGAGTGCGCCATGATTATGATTTCCCGGATCTCCGGCTCGGCCGCCGCCTGCCGCAGCAATTCCTCCAGGGCGTCGCGCGAATAGTTGGTGCTTTCCTTGTCGTAGTTGTAATCGAGAATGCTGGCGCGCGAGGGCCAGGTGAAGATGACCGGCGCTGCGTCCGCCTTCGAATCGTGAACGATCTGCGCAAAACGATAGACCGCATCCTCGTGGCGGTTGTTGAAGCCGTGAACGAAGACGAGAACCCTGCCATTCGAGCTCAGATGATTGCGCAGCCATCCGCGCCCCTCGGCCTCGGTCTCGACCGGCTTTACACTGACTGTGGTGAAATCCTTCAGCGGGTCCGCCGGAAGCCTGGACGGCCACTGGACCTGCCCGACCTCGCGCCGGTCTTCGGGCGGGATCGAAACGACGATATCCGTCACCGCCAGTTCGGACCCGCGCTCGCCGGAGAAGAGCACGCCGGGATCGTCGGACGGCGCGCGCGTGGTTGCAACGAGAAGGTCGACCGTGGACACCCCCTCCGGCACGGCGCCGCCCGGCACCAGCACACCCTCCGGCCGCGAACCACAGGCGGCCAGGCCAAGTGCCAGAACGGCAATCGCCACGATGCGTGACCCGCGTCTCCTGCGGGAGCAATCCTTGCGCCCGACGATCGGCTCGTCCTTCATGGACTGCTCCTGCTGCCGTGAGAATGCCTGCCGCCAGCTTCGCGCCTTGGCAGAGATCAAGTTTTTGCATATCCGACTATCGGACGAAATTGAAGCAAAGCGGGCTGCGAAGTGCTTTCGCCGGCGCCGGACACCCGCCGGCCGTTGCCATCAGGCAACCCTGCCCTTGAACGCCGGCATTGTCCGGTTACATTTCCGACGATGACAGATCAGAGCCAGCCGCACGTTCCGCCGCAACCGCCGCTCGAAAGCCTGCGCCGGTGGCTGCGCGGCCTCTATTTCGGCAGCGATACGGCAGCCATCCGCTTTCAGGTGATGCTGCTGACCGTCGATCTGGCCATCCTGCTGTTCTTTCTCGCCGGCCCGTACCTGCGCACCGGCCCGGCCTATCTGCTGATCGACTATTCGATCGCGCTCATCATCGCCTGCGAACTGTCCGCCCGCATCATCATCGCGCCGAGCCTCAGATACTGGCTGATGCGGCCGCTGACCTGGGTCGATATCGTCATTCTCGGCACGCTGCTCTTTCCGAACCAGTTGCACAATTTCGCCTTCCTGCGCGTGCTGCGCATCTGGGCGATCAGCCAGAGCAAGCTTGTCACCCTGCTGCTTCGTCGCGCCGGCTATGGCGAGGTCGAAGACCTTTTCCAGGCCTGCATCAATTTCCTGGTGTTTCTGTTTCTGGTCACAGGCTTCGTCTACAGCAATTTCTTCTACGGCGAGTCGGGCCTGACCGGCTTCATCGATGCGCTCTATTTCACCGTCGCGACGGTGACGACGACCGGCTTCGGCGACATCACCCTGCCCGGAACGCTGGGCAAGCTCACCTCCATCGTGACGATGATCATCGGCATATCGCTCTTCGTGCGCCTCGCCCAGACGATCGTCCGTCCCTACAAGGTGACCTATCCCTGTCCGCAATGCGGCCTGCAGCGCCACGATGCCGATGCGGTGCACTGCAAGGCCTGCGGACACATCCTGAATATTCCCGACGAAGGAACGTGATTCCCGCGATCTGCCCGGTCTTGTTCGGGGCCGTTTTCTGTTCAGCCTTTGCTATCCGGCATAATTTAGCACTTGCAGAATAACACGGCAGCATCAGCCGTATCATTCCAGTGACTGCATGCCGGGAAGAACAGAAACCGAAGAGGGGAATCTCCATGCGCATTCTCTTGTCCGCCGCCGCCATCGTGGCCTTTTCCATCACATCCTTCGGGCCAGCCGAAGCCGCCCCGCCGGTTGGCGCCATGAAGGCGACGCCCGCCGAGGCGTCCGTCCAGTTCGTCGGCCACTACTACGGCCACCCCGTGCGCTGCTGGTGGAAGAAGGTTCGCCGCTACGACTATTACGGCAACCTCGTCATCCGCCGGGTGAAGGTCTGCCGCTAAGCCAGAAAGTGGCCTCTTGGAAAAGCCTGGATGAGCGGATAGGACGTGAGCCTATCCGCCCGAGGCGGAGCATCGTGTCCAGTACAAGGCAGGCTCCATGTCCCTTTCAGGCCAGTCCCCTTCAGGCAAGTCCCTTTCCGGCAAGCGCATTCTCCTCGTTCTCTCCGGCGGCATCGCCGTCTACAAGAGCCTGGATCTCATTCGCCGGCTTCGCGAACGCGGCGCCGGCGTCACGCCGGTCATGACCGCAGGCGCGCGGGAATTCGTGACGCCGCTTGCCGTCGGTGCGCTGTCGGCGACGCATGTCTTCACCGATCTTTTTTCCCGCGAGGACGAGCAGGATGTCGGCCATATCCGGCTTGCCCGCGACTGCGACCTCGTGCTGGTCGCGCCCGCCACGGCCGACCTGATGGCGAAGATGGCGAACGGGCTTGCCGACGATCTCGCCTCGACCGTCCTGCTCGCAACGGACCGGCCCGTTCTCGTGGCCCCGGCGATGAACCCGAAAATGTGGGTCCACCGCGCGACCGCGCGCAATGTGCACCGGCTGAAGGAAGACGGCATCGCCTTCATCGGCCCTTTCGCCGGAGAGATGGCGGAGGGCGGCGAGGCTGGGGTTGGGCGCATGGCGGAACCGCTGGAGATCGTCGCGGCCGTGGAGGCGATGCTGGAAGACCGGCCGAAGCCGCTTGCCGGCAGGAAGGCCATCGTCACCTCCGGCCCGACGCACGAGCCGATCGATCCGGTGCGCTATATCGCCAACCGTTCCTCCGGCCGGCAGGGACACGCGATCGCCGCGGCGCTGGCGAACCTCGGAGCCGATGTCACCCTCGTCTCCGGCCCCGTCTCCATTCCCGATCCGTCCGGCGTGACGACCGTGCATGTCGAGCGGGCGAGCGAGATGCTCGACGCGGTGCTCGGCGCGCTACCGGCGGATATCGCCGTGATGGTCGCGGCCGTCGCCGACTGGCGGGTCGAGAGCACCCATGTCGAAAAGATCAAGAAGCAGCCGGGTGAGGCGCCGCAGCCGCTGCGGCTCGCCGAGAACCCGGATATCCTCAAAACCATCGGCCACCACGCGCTTCGCCCGAAGCTCGTTGTCGGTTTCGCGGCCGAGACCCAGGATGTCGAAACGAATGCGCGCGCCAAGCTCGAGCGCAAGGGCGCCGACATGATCGTGGCAAACGACGTGTCGCCCGAGACCGG
>CAMPIK010000399.1 GCA_946886325.1 uncultured Shinella sp. | reverse complement strand
TCCTGCACCTCGATCAACCACGTCGTCTGCCACGGCATCCCGAACGACAAGCCGCTGCGCGACGGCGACGTCGTCAACATCGACGTGACCTACATCCTCGACGGCTGGCACGGCGATTCGAGCCGCATGTACCCCGTCGGCGAGGTCAAGCGGGCAGCGGAACGGCTGCTCGAAGTGACGCACGAATGCCTGATGCGTGGCGTCGCGGCCGTGCGGCCGGGCGCGCGTACCGGCGTCATCGGCGAGGCCATCCAGTCCTTTGCCGAAGCGGAGCGCTGCTCGGTGGTGCGCGACTTCTGCGGCCACGGCGTCGGGCGCCTCTTTCACGACGCACCGAACATCCTGCACTACGGCCGCGCCAACGAGGGACCGGAAATGAAGCAGGGCATGATCTTCACCATCGAGCCGATGATCAATCTCGGCCGGCCGCATGTGAAGGTGCTTTCGGACGGCTGGACGGCGGTGACGCGCGACCGCTCGCTCTCCGCGCAATACGAACACACGGTCGGCGTGACGGCGGACGGCTGCGAGATCTTCACCCTGTCGCCCGGCGGCCTCGACCGTCCGGGCCTGCCGAACTAGCGCCCATGCAGGACCCAGGCTCCCCGCGCGACGGCAGGCCGGCCGACGGGACCGACGACCGGTTCGCGGCAGACGAACGCGGCTTCTTCGCCGAACGTCCGGCGAAGCCGACGGCCGTCAGCAAGGCCCGCGGGCCGGAAGGCGGGCAAGAGCCGGACGCCCATTACCACGGCCATCGCGAGCGCCTGCGGGCGCGCTTCCGCGACAATGGCGATGCAGCACTTGCCGACTACGAACTGCTGGAACTCATCCTCTTCCGCCTGATCCCCCGTCGCGACACCAAGCCGATCGCCAAGGCGCTGCTCGAGCGGTTCGGCACGCTTGCCGGCGTCTTCGGCGCGCCGCCGTCGCTGCTGACGGAGGTCAAGGGCATCGGCGAGGCCGTGGCGCTCGACCTGAAACTGGTCGCCGCCGCCGCCCAGCGCACGCTGAAGAGCGAATTGCGCAACAAGCAGGTGCTCGGCTCCTGGTCGTCGGTGATCGACTATTGCCATGCGGCCATGGCGCAGGAATCGCGCGAGCAGTTCCGCATCCTCTTCCTCGACAAGCGAAACACGCTGATTGCCGACGAGATCCAGGGGCGCGGCACCGTCGACCACACGCCGGTCTATCCCCGCGAGGTGGTGAAGCGCGCGCTCGAACTTTCGGCGACCGCCATCATCCTCGTGCACAACCACCCGTCCGGCGACCCGACCCCGTCGCGCGCCGACATCGACATGACGAAGACGATCATCGACACGGCCCGCCCGCTCGGCATCACCGTGCACGACCATATCATCATCGGCAAGGACGGCCATGCGAGCCTCAAGGGCCTGCGCTTGATATAAGTCAGGGACGGGCGCGCTCGTCCGATGATACTTCCGCTCCGACATTCAATCCGGATTTCATCGTGACACTTCGAATGCTGCATCTCGGCCGGACGGCAAAGCTCACCCTGGTTCGGGGCCTTGCAACATTGGCCGTGCTGGTCGGCCTTTATGTGCTCCATCTGCTGACCAGCCAGAATTTTCACACGGTCATCGCCGGAGAACTCTACCGGTCGTCGCAACCCTCGCCCGCGTCCATCGCTCTCTACAAGGAGCAACACGGCATCCGCTCGATCGTGAACCTTCGCGGTATCCGGCCCGATGAAGGCTGGTATCGCGACGAGGTGGCAACGGCAGCGCGGCTCGGCCTCAACCATTTCGACTTTCCGATGTCGGCGACGAAAGAACTGGCGCCGGATGAGGTGAAGCGGCTGATCGCCCTGATGAAGGATGCGCCGAAACCGCTTCTCATCCATTGCAAGGCCGGTGCCGACCGGACGGGGCTTGCCGCCGCCTTCTACATGGCCGCCGTCGCCGGCCGCGACGAACTCTCCGCCGAGTTGCAGATCTCGATCACCTACGGCCACTTTTCCGGCTTTCTGAGCGAAGCCCGCGCCATGGACGAGACCTTCGAAAAGATGGAGCCCTATCTGGGTTTTCCCAACTCCTGAACCGTTCCCGAGCGCGGTAACAAATCGGTCAGCTTGACCTGCTAAACCTTGGCCGCGCACACTGATGTGCAGCGCACAATGATTCTCTGGCTGGGGAAGATGGCATGCAGGAATTTGATCTTGTCGTGGTCGGCAGCGGACCGGCGGGGCGCCGCGGCGCCATTCAGGCGGCCAAGCTCGGCAAGAAGGTTCTCGTCATCGAACAGGGCAAGCGCGTCGGCGGCGTCTCGGTCCATACCGGCACGATCCCCTCGAAGACGCTGCGCGAAACCGCGCTCAACCTGTCGGGCTGGCGCGAGCGCGGCTTCTACGGCCGGGCCTACCGCGTCAAGCAGGAAATCAGCGCCGACGACCTGCGCCGCCGCCTGCTGATCACGCTCGACCACGAGGTGGAGGTGCTGGAGCACCAGTTCGCCCGCAACCGCGTCCAGCATATCCGCGGCAAGGCGAGCTTCCTGACGCCGGACACGCTGCAGATCGTCAAGGACGACGGCGAAACGATCCATGTGAACGGCACGAGCATCATGCTGGCGGTCGGCACCAAGCCCTATCGCCCGGACAGCATCCCCTTCGACGGCAAGAGCGTGCTCGACAGCGACGAACTGCTCGATATCGGCGACCTGCCGCGCTCGATGGCCGTCATCGGCGCCGGCGTCATCGGCATCGAATATGCGACGATCTTCAGCGCGCTCGACACGCAGGTTACCGTCATCGATCCGAAGCCGACGATCCTCGATTTCATCGACAAGGAGATCGTCGAGGACTTCGTTTATCAGCTGCGCGACCGCAACATGAAGCTGATCCTCGGCCAGAAGGCCGACAAGGTCGAGAAGCTCGACAACGGCAAATGTTCGATCACGCTCGACAATGGCCGGCATGTCACCTGCGACATGGTTCTCTATGCGGCCGGGCGCATGGGCGCGACGGATTCGCTGAACCTTGCCGCCGCAGGTCTCGAGGCGGACAGCCGCGGCCGGCTCTCGGTCAATCCGGAAACTTTCCAGACGTCTGTGCCGCATATCTACGCCGCCGGCGACGTCGTCGGCTTCCCGAGCCTTGCCTCGACCTCGATGGAACAGGGCCGCATCGCAGCCCGCGTCGCGGTCGGCGCCATCGCCAAGGAGCCGCCGAAATATTTTCCCTACGGCATCTATGCGGTGCCGGAAATCTCGACCTGCGGCCTGACCGAGGAAGAGGTCAAGGAACGCGGCATTCCCTACGAATGCGGCATGGCGCGCTTTCGCGAGACATCGCGCGGCCACATCATGGGCCTCGATTCCGGCCTGTTGAAGATGATCTTCTCGCTGAAGACACGGCGCCTGCTCGGCGTGCACATCGTCGGCGAAGGCGCGACCGAACTGGTGCATATCGGCCAAGCGGTTCTCAACCTGAAGGGCACGGTCGAGTATTTCGTCGAGAACACGTTCAATTATCCAACGCTCGCCGAAGCCTACAAGATCGCCGGCCTCGATGCGTCGAACCGGATGGGCG
>CAMPIK010000398.1 GCA_946886325.1 uncultured Shinella sp. | reverse complement strand
CGAAGGACGGGTTTTCCGTCGTCGCGCCGACGAGGATGATCGTGCCGTCTTCCATCACGGGCAGGAAACTGTCCTGCTGCGCGCGATTGAAGCGATGGATCTCATCGACGAAGAGCAGCGTCTGGCGCCCGCCCATACGGCGCTGGCGGGCCGCGTCAAAAACCTTCTTGAGGTCGGCGACGCCGGAGAAGATCGCCGAAATCTGCTCGAAGGCAAGCCCGGTCTCGCCGGAGAGAAGCCGGGCGACCGTCGTCTTGCCGGTGCCGGGCGGTCCCCAGAAGATCATCGAGCCGAGCGAGCCCGAGGCGATCATGCGCGACAGAACGCCGTCCTCGCCCGTCAGATGCGCCTGGCCGGCGACGTCACCCAGCGACTTCGGCCGGAGCCGGTCGGCGAGCGGCCGCTTGCCGGCCATGTCCTCGGGTTCCTTGGCGGCGAAAAGGTCGCTCATCGGAAGAACTGGCGGATGCGCTGGCCGTCGCGCTCGATCTCGACGCGCCAGATCGCCGGGTCTTCGGCGGCAAGCCCGGCGAGGATTTCCGTCGAGGCGACGCTGGTGCCGTTCAGTTCGATGACGATGTCGCGCGGCTGGAGGCCGATGCGGGCGGCCGGCGAGCCGCGGTTGACCTCGGTCACCACCACGCCGACGGAGCCCGCCGGCATGCGCAGTTCCTCGGCAAGCCGCGGCGAAAGGTTGGCGACGACGGCGCCGGAGAAGGGATTGCGTCCCTCGATCAGCCGCTCGTCGCGCGGCGTCGTCTCCGGCGCGCGGTCGAGCGCGATCGTCAGGTCCTCTTCCTCGCCGTTGGTGCTGACCGTCAGCTTGGCCTCGCCGCCGATGCCGACGGTCGCCAGCCGGTAGCCGAGCGCATCCGGGTGTTCGACGGAGATGCCGTTGACGGCGGTGACGACCTGGCCGGGTTTGAGGCCGGCCTTTTCCGCGGGGCTGTCCGGCAGGACAGCGGAGACCAGCGCGCCGCGCGCGCGGCGAAGGCCGAGCGCCTCGGCAACCTCGGAGGTGACCGGGTCGAAGGTCGCGCCGACGAAGGGCCGGTCGAAGGTCGTGCTGCCGCCCTCGGCGCTTGCCACGAACACCTTCACCAGATTGGCGGGAATGGCGAAGCCGACGCCGTTCGAGCCGCCGCCGCGCGAGAAGATCGCCGTGTTGATGCCGATCAGCTCGCCGTTCATGTTGATGAGGCCGCCGCCGGAATTGCCGGGATTGATCGAGGCGTCGGTCTGGATGAAGAAGCCGAAATCGCCGGCCTTGACCTGGTTGCGGGCAAGTGCGGAGACGATGCCGCTCGTCACCGTCTGGCCGACGCCGAAGGGATTGCCGATCGCGAGCACGAGATCGCCGACCTCGACCGCATCGCTGTCGCCGAGCGGCAGCACGCCGAATTCCTCGTCCGATTCGATCTTGAGCACGGCGAGATCGACGCGTTCGTCCTTGAGGATCACCTTGCTCGGATATTCGCGGCCATCGGCCAGCGCCACCTTGATGTCGTCGGCGCCCTCGATCACGTGGTTGTTGGTCACGACGATGCCGCTCTTGCCGACGATCACGCCGGAGCCGAGCGAGGACTGTTTCTGGGTGCGGTTCGGCATCTGCTGGCCGAAGAACTCCTCGAAGAAGGGATCGCCCTCGAAGATCGAGCGGCGCTCGACGACGCGCTCGGCATAGACATTGACCACCGCATTGGCCGTCTGCTTGACGAGCGGCGCGAAGGAAAGCTGCATCTCGGTGCGCGATTGCGGGACCGTGCGCGCGTCCTGTCCCGCTGCAGGCGCGGCAAGGCTCAGAACGACCAGCACGGTCCCGACGATTCCGCTCGCAATCCGCATGATGCGCTCTCCCTCTCTGTCTGTTCGCTGTGCGATGAGATAGGATTTCACGACAAAAAAGGCAAACCCGCGTTGGTCTCACGGCCGCCGCACGAAATCGTGGTTGCAGGCCCCTACCCTCGTGAACGAAACTCTGGTCTCCTCCGTTTCGTATCTTACAGAGAGACACGCCACCCCGAGGACCCGCACATGCCGTTTTACCGCCCGCCGCGCATCGCCACCGCAGAGATCACCGACGAACGCTTCTACCTCAACCGCCGCCACTTCATGGGCGCGGCGGCGGGCGGGCTGCTGATGACACAGGCGATCGAGGCGCGGGCCGCAGCTCTCGACTACAAGCTGGGCGCCGTGACTGTCGACGAGCCGATGACGCCGGAAAAGGACGTCACGAGCTACAACAATTTCTACGAGTTCGGCACCGGCAAGGGCGACCCGGCGGCGAATGCCGGCAATTTCAAGCCGACCCCCTGGACGATCAAGGTCGACGGCCTGGTCGCCAAGCCGAAGGAATTCGGTCTCGAGGAGCTGATCGCGCTGCCGCAGGAAGAACGCATCTACCGCATGCGCTGCGTCGAGGCCTGGTCGATGGTCATCCCCTGGGTCGGCTTTCCGCTCTCGGCCCTGCTCGACCAGGTCGAGCCGCTCGGCAGTGCCAAGTACGTGGCCTTCGAAACGGTCGTCCGGCCGGAGGAAATGCCGGGCCAGTCGGGCTTCTTCCAGGCGCTGGAATGGCCCTATGTCGAAGGGCTGCGGCTGGATGAGGCCCGCCATCCACTGACGATCCTTTCGACCGGCGTCTACGGCAAGAGCCTGCCGAACCAGAACGGCGCGCCGATCCGGCTCGTCGTTCCCTGGAAATACGGTTTCAAGGGCATCAAGTCGATCGTGCGCATCTCTCTGACCGAAGAGCAGCCGCCGACGAGCTGGAACATCGCGGCTTCGAACGAATACGGCTTCTACGCCAACGTCAATCCGGCGGTCGATCATCCACGCTGGAGCCAGGCAAGCGAAAACCGCATCGGCGAAGGCGGCTTCTTCGGCGCCAACCGCCGCGACACGCTGCCCTTCAACGGTTATGGCGACGAGGTGGCCTCGCTCTATGCCGGCATGGACCTTGCGGTGAACTTCTGATGCAGCTTGCACTTCCGTCCCTGCCGAAACGCTACCATGCGGCCTCCGTCTGGGCGCTCTATGCAATCGGCCTCGTGCCGGCGGTATGGGGCTTCTATCTCGGGGCGACGGGGCGGCTGCCGGGCAATGCCATCAAGGAGTTCGAGCATCTTCTCGGCATCTGGGCGCTGCGCTTCCTGATCGCCACGCTGGCGATCACGCCGATCCGCGATCTCTTCGGCATCAACTGGCTGCGCTACCGCCGGGCGCTCGGCCTGCTCGCCTTCTGGTACGTGCTGATGCACTTCCTGACCTATATGGTGCTCGACCAGTACCTGAATTTCGGCGCCATCGTCGAGGACATCATCAAACGTCCCTTCATCACGATCGGCATGGCCGCCTTCGTGCTGCTGATCCCGCTGGCGGTGACATCCAACACCTGGTCGATCCGCAGGCTCGGCAGCCGCTGGAACCGGCTGCACAAGCTCATCTATGTCATCGCCGCCGCAGGCGTGCTGCACTATGCGATGTCGGTGAAGGTGGTCGGGGCCGAACAATGGCTCTATATCGGGCTGGTGACGCTGATGCTCGGCTACCGGATCGCA
>CAMPIK010000397.1 GCA_946886325.1 uncultured Shinella sp. | reverse complement strand
GGCGTGCTCTCCGACGCCGAAGGGCCGCTCAGCGCCTATACGATCCTCGACAAGCTGCGCGACAACGGGTTTCGCGCGCCGCTGCAGGTCTATCGGGCCTTGGAGAAGCTGCTCGAATTCGGGCTGGTGCACCGGCTGGAAAGCATCAATGCCTTCGTCGCCTGTGCCCATCCGCACGAGGACTGCCACGCCCACGGTCTGACCGCCTTCACCATCTGCGAGAGCTGCGGCCAGGTGACCGAGTTCCACGATCCCGTCATCGAGGAACGGCTGAAGAGCTTTGCCCGCGACCGCAACTTCAAGGGCGAGAAGACGACGATCGAGATCCGCGGGCAGTGCGCCGGCTGCGCCTGAGGCGGCGGATGGCCGCTACAGCAGGAAATCCCCCTTGTCGAGATGAGCGAGCCTGACGCCGTTGATCGTCAGGATGTCACCGCCGCCGCCGTCGATCACCACATTGGCCCCGGCCTGGCGCATGTGGTTGTCGATGAGGTCGGCAAAGGAGGTGACCGATCGCAGTCCGCGCAGGTTGATCACGTCATGCGGCGTGCCCGTTGCGTCGAAATCGAGGATGATGTCGCGGTCGCCTCCCGTGGAGAAGACGAAGACGTCCACGGCGCCGCCGCCCTTGAGGCGATCGTTGCCGGACTTGCCGTCGATCTCGTTGCGGCCGCCGTTGCCGGTCAGCTCGTTGGCAAGCGTGTTGCCCGTCAGGGCGATATCGCGGTTGCCGGTTGCGATCATGTCCTCGACATTGGCCGACAGCGTGAATGTCGCGGAAGTGCGAACCAGATCGTCGCCCGCGCCGGTCTCCACCACCCGGTCCCGCGTGTTGTCGACGATATAGGTGTCGCGGCCGAGGCCGCCGGCCATCGTGTCGGCGCCTTGCTCGCCGTCGAGCGTGTTGCTGGCATCGTTACCGGTCAATGCATTGGCAAGCGTGTTGCCGGTCAGGTCGATTGCGGCGGCGCCGACCGCCTTGATATCCTCGATGCCATTGGCAAGCGTAAAATCGACGCTGGTCTCGACCCGGTCGTCGCCCGCGCCGCTTTCGACGATCTGGTCGCGCCGGTCATCGACCTTGTAGATGTCGGCGCCCGCGCCGCCCTTCATGACGTCGGCGCCGTCGCCGCCGTCGATGGTGTTGCGGCCGCTGTTGCCGACCAGTTCGTTGGCGGCCTGGTCGCCGGTCAGTGCGAAATTGCCGCTGCCGGTCAGCGTGGCGTTTTCCATGCCGTTGAAACGGCTCAGCGTCAGATTGAGGGCGAAGGCGGAGGTCTGCACGCGGTCGTCCGCGCCGCTCGAGTCGACGATCTTGTCGGTCGCGCTGTTGATGACATGGGTGTCGTTGCCGGCGCCGCCATTGGTGGTGTCGTTGGCCGTGCCGCCGTCCAGCGTATCATTGCCGTTTGCTCCGAACAGCATGTCATCGCCGCCAAGGCCACGCAGCGTGTCGTTGAAGGCGCCGCCGCGGATTGTCTGGCCGATTTCGGATCCGGTGCGGGTGACGGCGGCGGTCGGCGCGCGGCCGAAGAGCACATAGGCCGATCCGTTGAACCCGTCGGTATCCTGCTGGCCGACGATGATATCATCGAAGCCGTCGTTGTTGATGTCGCCGGCGGCCGAGACGACCATGCGGTGGATCTGCTGCCCGGTGATATCGTCGGGTCCGATCCGGAAGCCGTTGTCGCCATTCAGCGACGACAGGTTGATGGTGGTCGCGAAGCCGTTCGCACCGCCGAAGACCACATAGACGGCGCCGCTTGTGGTGCCATCGGCGGCGACGATGATGTCGTCGAAGCCGTCGCCATTGACGTCGCCGGCGGTCGAGACGTCGCTGCCGGCCGTCGTGTCGAAGCCTGCACCATCGATGATGAAGCCATTGCTGCCGTCGATCGTCGACAGGTCGAAGCCGTTGGCAAATCCGTTCTGCTGGCCAAAGATCACATAGGTCTTGCCGGCCGCAGAAACGACGATGTCGTCGAGGCCGTCGCTGTTGACATCACCTTCGATTTCCACGGACCAGCCCAGACCGAGGATTCCGGAGGGAGCTGAAAGCACGAAGCCGGAAGCTCCGCTGATCTCATCCGACAAGAGAGCCATCGGCATGGGGTCATCCGAACCGAAAACGACAACGGCCTTGTTTGCGGAATGCCCGAAGATAAGATCGTCCAGACCATCTCCATTGATGTCGCCGCCACCATCCATGATCTGGCCGATCTGCGGAATGAGTCCGAAACTGGTCGATCCGTCGATGCGGAAACCGTTGCTGCCGTCGAGGTCGTTCATGACGTCGATCGATGCGTCGAACCCCTGGTCTGTGCCGAAGACCACGAAGATGGCACCCGTATCGTCGCCGCCGCCAGAAGCACCGACGGCGATGTCGTCAATTCCGTCGCCGTTAAAGTCGCCGATGGTGGTGACGGTGCGGCCGAGATAGTCCGCCGAACTCGTGCCGCCCATGGTGAAGCCGTTCTGTCCGTCGAGGTCGGCTGTGGAGACCGTCGCGTCGAACCCCCGGTCGGAGCCGAAGAGCACATAGGCTTCCCCTTCCGACAATACGCCATAGGCCCCGATCAGGATGTCGGCGATGCCGTCGCCATTGACGTCTCCTGCGTCGCTGACGAAGGCGCCAAGCAGGGCGCTGCCGATCGCGCCGTCGATCCTGAACCCGTTGCTGCCATCGAGCGTCGCGACATCGAAGCTCGCGGTGAAGCCGCCGGTCTTGCCGAAGATCACATAGGCGCTTCCGGAGTTGTTAATGCCGTTCTTGTCCTCCTCGGGCGCGCCGATGATGATGTCGTCGATGCCGTCGCCGTTGACGTCGCCAAGGCTGGAGACGCCGCTTCCGAGCCACCCCGCCGCCGTACCGTCGAGGCGAAAGCCGTTTGTGCCGTTGAGGGAAGACAGGGAGATGGATGCGGGGAAATCGACCATGAAACGCGCGCCTCTTTCGGCATGAGAAACTGAATTAGAAAATCCTTAATTATTTCAACTGACATAGTCCATAGGCCCTCAGGTGCCGCCCCGATCCACCCCTTAATGTCCAGAGCGCGCCATTCCAGGCCGGGAGGGCTGGTCGAAAGGGCCGGGAGTTGGCTCGCCGGTCCGTTCTGGTGTATGGGACGGCCGAGACAGCCAAGAGGACCGCGACGCAATGTATCATGAGGCCATCCGCACGGGGACGAGGATCTTCGCCACGGCGCCGATGATCGACTGGTCGGACCGGCACTATCGCGTCTTTGCGCGGCAGATGACGCGGCATGCGCTGCTCTATACCGAGATGATCGTTGCCGAGGCGATTTTGCGCGGGGATCGCAAGCGGCTGCTCGGCTTCGATGCGATCGAGCATCCGGTTGCCCTGCAGCTTGGCGGCAATGATCCGGCGAAGATGGCGCAAGCCGCGCGGATCGGGGCGGATTTCGGCTATGACGAGATCAACATGAATGTCGGCTGCCCGTCCGACCGGGTGCAGTCGGGCACGTTCGGCGCCTGCCTGATGCGCGAGCCCGACGTCGTCGCCGATTGCGTGGCGGCGATGAAGGCGGCGGTTTCGGTGCCCGTCA
>CAMPIK010000396.1 GCA_946886325.1 uncultured Shinella sp. | reverse complement strand
CGGTTGCGCACGCCGACGAAGTTTTCAAGCGAGCCGGCGCTTTCGACGACGTTCAGGTTCAGGCCGCAGGACTGGCCGAGTGCGGCAATGTCCCGGCCGATCTGGATATAGGTGCCCTGTGGCCCGCCGGTCATGATGTTGCGCTCGAAATCGGCCGCAGACGCCGGCAGGCAAAGGCCGGCAAGAACCGCAACGGCGACAATCCATTTTCTCATGGTCAACTCCCTGGCATCGTCCGCATCGCTTGCCGGAACAGACGGAACGGAAAAGAGGCTATCACGGCAATCGTGCCGGCGAACAGTCGGTCGGTGTTCAGCAGTCGCTGTCGAGGTCGCGCATCAGGTTGCGCAGCGCCAGCACCGGCACCCGGTCGAACACATTGCCGAGCGCCTTGGTGACGCATTCGCCCGCCGTCAGCTCGCGCTCCAGCGTTGCCTTTTCGCCGGGAGAAAGCCGCGTCAGGCCGGGCGTCGCGCGTATCGCACGCTGGACGGTGGAGGCGTTGCGCGGACTGCGCTTGTCGACCACGGGCTTGTCGTCTTCCGGCGGCGGCGTCAGTCCGCTGTCATCGGCGCGGTCCGGCCGCCGGTCGCGCAAGTCGGCTTCGAGTTTTCTGACCTCGGCCGTCAGTTCGCGATTGCGCGCCGTCTGGCGATCGAGGTTCGTCCGGCTCGTGCGGAGATCGGCATTGAGCCGGGTCACGTCGCGTTCGAGAGCCGTGTTCTTCTGCGCGAGCGTGTCCTGCTGCTTGCGCAGTGCCGCAACGTCGGCTTGAAGCCGCGACTGGCTCCGTTCCAGCGCCACCTTGTCGGCGCTCAGCGCGTCCCGCTCCTTGCGCAGGGCGGCAAGGTCACGTTCGAGCCGCTCTACGGCGGCATTGCTGGCGTCGCCCGCCTTCGCGCGCTCGGCCTCGAGCGCCTTCTTCGCCTTGTTGAGCTGATCGGTCAGGGTGACGATGCGTTTTTCGCCATCCTGGATTTGACGTGCAGTGCCGTTCTGGCGGTATTCGAGGTCGGCGATGCGTTCGGCCAGTTCGAGGTTCTGGTCCTGGAGGGCTGGAATGGTCTCCTGCTTGAAGCGCAGGTTTTCCGCCTGGAGAGCCGATTCCGATTTGTCGATGCTGGTGCGCAGGGATTCGATCTGCCGGCGCAGGCTGGCATTGTCGTCCGTCAACCGCGCCAGTTCGCCGGCTTCCTTCGAGGACGAGGACGTCGCGCGCTCCAGGTCCGAGCGCAATTGCGCCACCGTGCGCTCATGCTCGGCGACGAGGCTAGCGGACGAGGAGACGTCGAGAGTGCGGAAGATGCCGTAGCCCGCGGCTCCGCCGATCAGCAGGCTGACGATCGTGGCGATAATAATACCGCCCGACCCAGATCGGCTTCCGGAGCTGCCGCCGCCGTCCCTGCCCCACTGATTGCTCAACGTTCCGCTACCCGTGCCTCTATGCCCGTCCTTTGCAGGTACGACGATTTTCCTGGGGGCGCAAGCATCGGATCGGATGCCGGACGCCGCTGCAACTATTGATGTTTCTCAAGAGTTCCCCAAATATAGGACGAAAGGAAGGCTAAGCCATGAAGATGCGAAACGCCAAATTTGCCATCGGCGACGTGGTCAGGCACCGGATATTCCCATTCCGGGGCGTGGTCTTCGACGTCGATCCCGAATTCGCCAACACCGAGGAATGGTGGAATGCGATCCCGGCGGAAATCCGCCCGTCCAAGGATCAGCCGTTCTACCATCTCTTCGCGGAGAACGAGGAGACGGAATATGTCGCCTATGTCTCCGAGCAGAACCTCGTGCCCGACGAAAGCGGCCAGCCCTTGCGCCACCCGCAGGTCCGCGCCCTGATGGACCCGAGCGATGCCGGGACCTATCACTGGAAGATGGAATCGAGCATCTTCCACTAATTGCGCCACTGGCAGATCACCACGGGCAGAAATGACAATGGCCCGGCTGCGACGCACGCAGCCGGGCCATTTTTCAATTTCGTAGTGCCGAAGGCGCTTACTGCTGCTTGGCAGCCTTCTGCGCTTCCTCAAGCTTCTTGCGGGCTTCCTCGGCCTTCTTCTGCATTTCTTCCTGCAGCAGGCGCTGGCGCTCCTCGAGCTTGGACTGCTCGACGGGCTCGCCGTCAAACGCGGCCGTAAAGCCTTCGAGCGACATCTTGATCGGGTTCGGCGCGCGCTGGAAATTGACCGAGGTGAAGACGATCTCGCCGCCCTTCTTGAGGCTTGCGAGCATCTGGTCGGTCAGCGGCACTTCGGCAACGCACTTGTCCGGCATGCAGATGGCATAGTCGAGCTTCTGGCCCTTGCTGCCGTCGATCTGCATCTGGATGCCCGAGGGGATCAGCCGGGCGCTCGGCACCGAGACCTGCATCAGCTTGCGGTTGACCTTGCCCTGCACCGTGATGAGGCCGACGGCGGTGATCAGCTGGCCGCTGTTGGCGGTGATCAGGTTCTGCACGATGCAGACGTCGTTGTCTTCCTGCTTGGTGCAGACCTTGAACCAGCCCTTCGGCGGCGTGCCGGCCTGCTGGGCGCTTGCAGCCGAGGGCACGCCGGCTGCCACGACCGACGCCGCAAATGCCGAAAGCAGGGCCTGCTTGGTGAATGTCTTCGAGAAGTTCATAACGGGTTCCGTCTCCTGAAGTCCGGTGCCGGAGCGATGTCGTCGCTCATGGGTGAAGTGGTCTGCCGTGCGCTCTCCTGTCGGCGAATTGAGGCATTAGCATGACCCGTGTTCGGGTTCTCCTGTTACAGCGTGACGCCGCGGATATCCAGTCTCGCGCTCAGGATTTTCGGCCTATTGCCGCAAAAATGCCGTCCGCCGATGTCGGTTTGCCGCCGCAGCATGTAAGTTGCCCGGAATCACATCGAGACACCTTGCGGAGGAACAGCCCTTGCGGATCATTCTCGCCACCGTTTTGGCCGGCATGATGGCATGGACCGGACAGCCTGCCCAGTCAGCGCCGCTGCACGGCATCGCCATGCACGGGGAACCGGCGCTTCAGGCGGGCTTTCCGCATTTCCCCTACGTGAACCCCGACGTGAAGAAGGGCGGGCGCATCGCCTATGGCGTCGTCGGCACCTTCGACAACCTCAATCCGTTCATCCTGAAGAGCATGCGCACGACGGCGCGCGGCATGTGGGACCCGGAATTCGGCAATCTCGTCTACGAATCGCTGATGCAGCGCTCGCGCGACGAGCCCTTCACCATGTATGGCCTCATCGCCGAAACCGTCGAATGGGACGAGGAACGCACCTTCATCCAGTTCAACCTCAATCCGAAGGCGCGCTTTGCCGACGGGCAGCCGGTGACCGCGGATGATGTGATCTTCTCCTTCGAGCTCCTGCGCGACGCGGGCCGCGCGCCGTTCAGCCGCAGGCTCGATGTCGTCGAGCGCATGGAGAAGGTGGGCGAGCGGTCCGTCCGCTTCGTCTTCAACGACAAGGCCGACCGGGAATCGCCGATGCTGCTGGCGCTGGCGCCGGTTCTTCCGAAACATGCGATCAAGATCGAGGGTTTCGACCGGACCTCGCTCGACGCTCCACTCGGCTCCGGACCCTACAAGGT
>CAMPIK010000395.1 GCA_946886325.1 uncultured Shinella sp. | reverse complement strand
CCCTTGCCTTTGCGCGGCCGCTCCGGCTTGTCGAGCAGCGCATGGATCGGCGAATCCGCCCCTTCGCGGGCTGCTGCAAGGGTGACCATGCGCGCGGCGACATCGGCGATCTCGTCCCGCATCGCGCCGTCATGGGCGTCGTTGCGCGACGATGCGAGGCGCTCGGTCAGGGCGGCGCTGCGGTTGCGCACGTCCTCGTCCATCGCGGAAATATCGAGCGCGGGAACCGCGACGGCCTGTTCGGCAGCGGCCGCCTCAACGGCCTCCCGCTGGTCGCTTTCCATGATGCGCGCAAGACCGGTCACCGGCGCGTTGCGACCGGTCCGCCGTCCGGCGGGCGTCTTCAGCTTGTCGCGCAGACGGTTGATCTCGGCGATCCGCCGTTCGATCACGTTGTCCTTGTCGGCACTGCCGGCGATCTCGCGCGACAGCTTCGTTTCGAGCTGGCGCACGCGCCCTTCCTCGCGGGAGAGCTTGAGCTGCACCTCTCTGGCTTCGTCGGCCTGATGCTTCAGGTCGTCGCGCAGTTTCTCCCGTTCATCGCGCAGCGACGCGATGCGGCTCTTCAGGTTCTCGACCTCCGTATCGCGCGTGGCGAGATCGATCTTCAGATTATCGATATCGCCGAGAAGGCGGTGGATGCGGGTGTTGATCGTCGCAATCTCGCGGTCCCGATGCTGGACCTCGCGGTCGGAGGCTTCGAGCGCGGCCTTCATCTGCTCGACCTTGTGTTCCTCGCGCCGCAGTTTCGAACGCATGTCGGCCGCTTCGACATTCATTTCGGCGATCTGGGCCTGAAGGTCGGCATTTTCGGCAGAAAGCTTGCCGGACTGCTGGAGCAGGGTTTCCGTGCGGACCTGGAAGGTGGTGCTCTTCTCGCGCTCGCGGATCAGGTCCTGCGACACGCGGGCGTTCTCGACCGCATAGGCGGCGCGCGCCATGTCCTTCTGCGCGCGCACCTCCTGGGGGCTGAGCGGCATCGTCGTCAGCATCCGCTTTTCGGTGAACTTGACGACCCGGTTCTGGATGGCCGGTGCGATCAGCAGACCGGCGAGCGTTGCCGCAAGAAAGCCGAGGGCGAAGAGGAGGGCATACTCGATCACGATAAAGCCAGTTCCGCGGGCGCCGCGTCCATAGTGAGACGTCGCCAATATAGTGATGCCGGGGCGATTGCACAGGCCCCGGCGGACCAAATCTTACGTGCACTGTCTCAACGTGCGAGGCCGCCCGCTTGTTCGCATCCGCCGGATGTTTCTAGAACGGGTTCCAGGTCGGATTGCGGGTCAGCTTCAGGTAGCCGGCATTGACGCCGAGCCTGGCGCCGACGCCGGTGCGGATCGGAACGAGGACCATGTTCTGCTGCGTCAGCACCGTCATGCCGATGCCGGCGACGACATAGGCCGAACCGGAAACGCCGGCGAAGCGGTTATAGAGGCTTTCGACCTGCGGCAGATTGTAGACCAGCATCATCGTCCGGCTGCCCTGGCCGCCCCAGTCGAGGCCAAGCGACGGCCCCTGCCAGAAGACCGGGTGCTGGCCGGCGTTCTTCGTATAGAGCTGTCCCTCGCCATAGGTGAGGCCGGCCACGAAGGCGCCGGAGCCTTCCTGGCCGAGAATGTAGCCGTTCGGCAGGCCATAGGATTCGAATGCCCGCTCGACGACCTTGGCGAGGCCGCCCGAGGTCGTGCCGAAGAATCCGTGGCCGGCGTCGACGATTTCCTGCGCCGAATATTGCGTGCCGCTTTGCGCACGTGCCGCGCCTGCCGCGGCCATCGAGATCGCCAGAACGGCGAGCAGGGTGGAAACAGTTCTGATCAGGTTTGAAACACGCATGTTCGCTCCGTCCGTCCCTTGTTCCGGGATGCTTCTTGAGCCGACAATTTGATCCCATGACGTTAACAATCGGTTTACCAACTGTGGTGTCATTATGGCTGTCTTCTAATTGAACATGCCCCGCGCAATTTTCGCGTGCTAAGCGTCCCCTCGAAAATCCACCCGTTCGCCAGGCGCGTAGAGGGATGCGCACGGGGACCAGCCCTTTGGAGAATCCCATGGAGAAGAACCCGAACCTGACGCTGACCGGTCCCGACCTGGCGGCGCTCCTGTGTAGCCGCGTCTGCCACGATATCATTTCGCCGGTCGGCGCCATCAACAACGGGCTCGAACTGCTGGACGAGGGCGGCGCCGATGCGGACGCCATGGACCTGATCCGCACCAGCGCGATGAACGCTTCGGTACGCCTGAAATTCGCGCGCCTTGCCTTCGGCGCCTCCGGCTCCGTCGGCGCCTCGATCGATACCGGCGAGGCGGAAAAGGCGGTCCGTGACTTCGCGGTGGCGGAGAAGAAAACCGAGATCACCTGGACCGGACCGCGCGCCATCGTCGCGAAGAACCGCGTCAAGCTTCTGCTCAACCTCTTTCTCGTCGCCTATGGCGCGATCCCGCGTGGCGGCTCGATCGACGTGACGCTCGACAATCCGGAATTCGACGCCGAGTTCCGCCTGACGGCCAAGGGGCGCATGCTGCGCGTGCCGCCGAAGTTCCTGGAAATTCTCTCGGGCAATCCGGAAGAGGCGGTCGATGCCCATTCGATCCAGCCCTACTACACCGTTCTTCTCGCCGAAGAGGCAGGAATGGAACTGAGCGTCGTGCCGGAGGCGGAGGAGATCACGTTCATCGCCCGCATTTCTCGCCCGGCCTGAACTTCTGATTGCGAATATTGCCCCGAGACTGTCCATGATAACACTTTGTTTGCCAGAGCGGCCTAAGCTGGGCGTCATGGACAGGTCCCGTCGACAGGACGGGCGATTGAGGAGCAGACAATGCGGCGCTTGATGATTGCCGACGGTTCCGACGTGGTACGCAAGGTCGGCAAGCGCATTTTGTCCGGGCTCGACTTTCTCGTGCTCGAAGCCGGAACGTCGCTCGAGGCGCTGGTGCGCTGCGAGGCGGAACTGCCCCAGGTCATCATCGTCGATGCGACGATGGACGGTGCGCTCGAATTGATCGCCAATGTCCGCAACCTGCCGAACGGCAAATCCGTGCGCATCTTCTATTGCGTGGTCGAGGCCGATCTCAAGAAGATGATGCTGGGCAAGCGGGCCGGCGCCGACGATTTCCTCCTGAAACCGTTCGACCGCAAGATCCTGACGCAGGTCTTCGCCAATCTCTCCATCGCCGCCTGACAGGCAGCGCTGTTTCAATCCGACAATCGTAAACACGGGTTTTCCCCGCCGTCGTCCTTCTTTGGCGCGGCGGGCGCTTGCGTCATGTCGAAACAGATGCCCGGCATACCAGAACGAAAAAACCCGCCGGGCGGTGGCGGGTTTTTGGAAGTCTGCGGCTTGTCGGTCTTTCGATCAGGCGCTTTCGGCGAAGTCGCCTTCCGGTTCGCGCAGCACATAGCCGCGGCCCCAGACCGTCTCGATATAGTTCGCGCCGCCGGCGGCGTTTGCGAGCTTCTTGCGCAGCTTGCAGATGAAGACGTCGATGATCTTCAGTTCCGGCTCGTCCATGCCGCCATAAAGGTGGTTCAGGAACATTTCCTTGGTGAGCGTCGTGCCCTTGCGCAGCGAGAGCA
>CAMPIK010000394.1 GCA_946886325.1 uncultured Shinella sp. | reverse complement strand
CCGCGAACCGCCCGGCGCCGACCGTTCGGCGCGTGTGACCGTATCCGGCGAGGGCGGCAAGACGCTCGTTTTCCTCGATCCCTATCGCGGCGATGTGCTGGGCACGGTCGGGGCGACGGAGGAGTTCAACCAGGTGGTCGAGGACCTGCACAGCCTCGATTATTTCGGCACTTCGTTCGAACGCATCATCGAAATCGTCGCCGGCTTCGCCATCGTTCTGGTGCTGACCGGCATCTATCTCTGGTGGCCGCGCAGCCAGGCGGGCGGCGTGATGAGCATTCGCGGAACGCCGGCCCGCCGCGTCTTCTGGCGCGACCTGCATGCCGTCACCGGCATCGTCGCCGGCGTGCTGATCCTGTTCCTCGCGCTGACCGGCCTGCTGTGGTCGGGCTTCTGGGGCTCGACGGTCAACAGCACGCTGACGGCGAACGGCATGGGCTATCCCGCCGTGCTCTGGGACAATGTGCCGAAATCGACGCTGATCACCACCGACGTGCAGCCGAAGGCAAGCTGGCTGATGGAGAACGCGCCGGTGCCGGAATCGACCGTTCCTGCGGCAGGGCAGGCGGCACTCCCGCCGATCGGCCTCGACCGGGCGATCGCGATTGCCAATGCGGCCGGCATGCTGCCGGGCTACGAGATGTCGCCACCTTCAGGCGAGACGGGCGTCTATACCGCCGCGATCTATCCCGGTGATCTCGAATACGAGCGCACGATCCATATCGACCAGTATTCCGGCGCGCGATTGGTCGATGTCTCCTTCGCCGACTATCCCTTCTCCGGCAAGGCGATCGAATGGGGCATCAACGTGCACATGGGCCGCGAATGGGGGCTGTTCAACCAGATCCTGATGCTCGCCGCCTGCATCGCCATCGTCGCGATGAGCGTCGCGGCCGTCGTCATGTGGTGGAAGCGCCGGCCGGCCGGCCGCATCGGCGTGCCGCCCGCGCCGCGCGAAAAGCGCGTCTATGTCGGCCTCTGGGCAATCGCCATCCTCTTCGGCCTGGCCTTCCCGCTGACCGGCCTTGCCATCCTCGCGATGATCGCCTTCGACCAGATCGTCGTCCGCTTCGTGCCGCCGCTGCGGCGTGTCTTTGCCTGACAAACCGGCCCGCACCAGCGGGCCGACATCCCTTCACGAAAGGATCGAACCGATGAAAAACCTTGTAACGACCCTCGCGGCACTCGCCCTTCTGGCCGGCACTGCCTTCGCCCATGAATTCAAGCTCGGCGACCTCGAAATCCAGCACCCCGCCTCCAAGGCGACGCTTCCCGGCCAACCGGTCGGCGGCGGCTTCCTCACCATCGTCAACCATGGCGGCGAGGCGGATCGCCTCGTATCAGTCACCGCGCCTTCGGTGTCCGACGACGTCCAGCTCCACGAGATGGCGATCGAGAACGACGTCATGAAGATGCGCCAGCTTGCCGACGGCATCGCGGTGCCGGCCGGCGGCACAGTCGAGCTGAAGCCGGGCGGCCTGCATGTCATGTTCATGGGCCTCAAGCAGCCGCTGAAGGAAGGCGAGACGATCGCCGCCACGCTCACCTTCGAAAAGGCCGGCACGATCGACGTCGAGTTCAACGTCGAATCCGGCAAGCCCGGCGCCCATCACGGCGAGATGAAGGAAGGCGAGGGCGGCCACAGCGCGCATTGAAGCGCGTCAGGCCTCCCATGGATTGATGCACGGGACGCCGGTGTCCGCGAAATCGCGGACATTGCGCGTCACGACGGTCAGTCCGTGCACGATGGCCGTCGCGGCGATCAGGCCGTCCGCATCGCCGCGCGGCCGCTCGGCGGCAAGGCGGCCCCATTCGATCGCGATGACGTCGGTAATCGGCAGGATGCGTGCCTTGTGCGTGGTTCGCAGCCGCGCCAGCCACCGCTCGAAGACCTGCGCGGCGCGGGGGTCGGTGCGTTGCTTCTGGGCTATGCCGCGCGCGATTTCGCCGAGGGTGACGACGCTGAGGAAGACCTCATCCGGCGGTACGGACTGCAGCCATGACAGGGCCTGGGGAATCTTGCGGCGTGCATCCGATATGACATTGGTATCGACCAGATACATCAAAGCACCGGTTCGCGGCTCGGGACTTTCGACCGCGCATCGACGGCAGAGGCGAATTCGTCGTCCCAGTCCGGCCCGTCCAGCAGGTCGTCCACCAGCGACGGCCGGTCTTTCACCAGGGCATCATAGTCCTCGGCGGACAGGATGACGGCCGCGCGGGCGCCGCGAAGCGTGACCACCTGGGGGCCTTCGGAGCGCGCCTTCTGAACCACCTTCGAAAACTGGCTCTTCGCATCCTGCAACTGCCATTCCATCGGCGATCTCCTGACTAGACTGACCAGTCGGAAGATAAGGCTATCGCCGCTGAAGGGCAAGGTTGCGAATGAGGGGGCGACACCTGACGAACACCCCCTCATCCACTGTGCATCTTCCCGTTCGGGCAAGAAGGAAAGATGCATTCCGTAACGATCGGCCCGGCTCAGCCCGTCCGGTTCTGTTCGATCGTCAGATGGTCATGGTCCGGCGCGCCGGCGACGAGGTCGCCGGTCACCTGTTCGCTCCAGCGGAAGCCCGCGATGGCGCCGAGCGGCGTTTCCTCGAAGGCGTTGCCGGTGATCAGCGCCGACCCGGCTTCTTCGACGACCGTCACCGCGCAGCCGACCGGCGCGTTGCGCACGAGATTGCCGCTGACGACGAGCCCGCGCATATAGGGTCCCCAGCCGAGCACGAGGCCCCATTTCGGCGCATTCTCGATCGTGTTGGCGGAGACGACGGTGTCCGCCTCCACCGCGATGCCGAAACCGAAGCCGGCGCCGTCATGCAGATAGGGACCGGTCAGCCTCAGATTGCGCACGACATTGCCGGTCACGCTGGCAAGCCGTCCGCCCTCGTTGAAATTGACGATCAGGATGCCGTTCGCAGCCCCGTCGATCAGGTTGCCATTGACGATGGCGCCTTCGAAGCCGAATTCGGAATAGATCGCCGTCTCGCCGGAATTGAGGCAGGTGTTGCCGGAGATCTGCACGTTCGATCCGGCATTGGAGCGGATCGCCGAAAAGGCGCAGTCCGAGAGGTGATTGTTGCTCACCATCACGTTGTCGGCGCGGAAGATGTTGATGCCGTTGCCATATTCGCCAGTGCCGCCATTGGCGGCGCCGATCCGGCTCACCCGGTTGCCGGAAACGATCGTGCCGTCCGGACCCTTCGTCCAGCGGTGGATCAGGATGCCGCCATTGGCGCAGTCGAAGACCTGGTTGCCGGTGACAGACAGTTCGCTGCTTTCGACCGCATAGAGCGCATAGTCGCCGGCGCCCGATATGCGGCTTCGTTCGATCCGCCCGCCGCAGCGCTCCAGATGCAGCGCCGATTTCGAGGAGCCGAGAATTTCGCAATTGTCGATGAGGAGGTTCGACACGCCGGAGGCATGGATCAGTCCCTCGGCGGTCTCGTCGAGCCAGCGCTTTTGGCCGTCGATGACGAGGTTGGAAAGCTCGATGCGGGCGGCGCCGTCGGCTGCGAAGAGATGGCCGTCGCCGCCATAAACGATGCGCGTCGCGCCCGGCACGCCGGTCAGGCGCGTGTTGTCGGG
>CAMPIK010000393.1 GCA_946886325.1 uncultured Shinella sp. | reverse complement strand
GAGCATATCCAGGAACTGGTGATCAAGGAGGTGCACGGCTCCGGCGGCTACGGCATGCTCGTCGGTCCCGCCGCCACCCGTAAGGAATGCGCCGCCTTCGCCGAAAAGCTGAAATCCCGGCCCGGCAATTACATCGCGCAGCCGACTCTCTCGCTCTCGACCGTGCCCATCCTCGTCAACAAGGGCATCGCGCCCCGGCACGTCGACCTTCGTCCCTATGTCCTCGTCTCCGACAAGGTGCAGATCATTCCCGGCGGATTGACCCGCGTGGCCCTGAAGCAGGGCTCGCTCGTGGTGAATTCCAGCCAGGGCGGCGGCACCAAGGATACCTGGGTTCTGGAGGACTGATCGGTGATGCTCGGAAGAACGGCAAACGGACTCTACTGGATGTTCCGCTATATCGAGCGCGGCGAAAACATCGCCCGCCTGATCGACGCGGGTATGCGCATGTCGCTGACACGCAGCAGCGCGACTGAAGACGACTGGGACGGCGTGCTGCAAAGCGCCGGCGTCCGGGAAGACTACGACGCGACGCACGAAACGCTGACCAGCGCCGACGCGATCGACTACCTGCTGCGCGACCGCAGCAACCCGTCGAGCGTCATGTCCAGCTTCGAGGCGGCACGCAACAATGCCCGCATGGTGCGCACGGCCCTGACGCGCGAGACCTGGGAAGCGACGAACGAGTGCTGGATCGATCTCAAGCAGATGCTGACACGGCGCGTGAAGCCCGCCGACATGCCTGAAATCATCGACGCGATCAAGCGGCGCGCCGGCCTGATCCGCGGCGCCTTCCACGGCACGATGCTGCGCGACGACATCTACAATTTCTCGCGCATCGGCACCTTCATCGAGCGGGCGGACAACACCGCCCGCATCCTCGACGTCAAATATTACGTGCTCCTGCCGGCGATCGCCCAGGTCGGTTCGTCGCTCGACAATGTGCAGTGGGAATCGATCCTGCGCTCGGTCTCCGCGCACCGCTCCTACGGCTGGGTCTATGACGGCGAGTACAAGCCGTCCAACATCGCCGACTTCCTGATCCTCAACGGCCGCATGCCGCGATCACTCGCCTATAGCTACGACAAGATCGTCAGCAATCTCGGCTATCTCGCCCATCTCTACGGCGATACCCATGCCGCCCACGAGACGGCTTCGGCAACCCTCATGCTGCTGCGCAATCGCTCGATCGACGAGATCATGGATCAGGGATTGCATGAGTTCATCGAGGAGTTCATCGTTCACAACAACCGGCTGGGACAGGAAATCTCGGACGGCTACCGCTTCTATCAGTGACGGTTGCGGACGACGGGGGAATGGCATGCGTCTGAAGATCAACCACACGACCGAATATCAATATGCCGATCCGGTGCAGTATTCGCTGCAGCGGCTGCGGCTGACGCCGAAGAGCCAGCCGGGCCAGATCGTGCGCGACTGGAAGACGACGGTGCACGGCGCGCATCTCGAGGCCGGCTACACCGACCATTTCGGCAACCATGTCGATCTCGTCAGCACCAATGCCGAGCAGGTGACGATCCGCATCGTCGCCGAGGGCGAAGTCGACACGGAGGATCGCGCCGGCGTCTTCGGCCCGCACCAGGGCTTCGTGCCGCTCTGGCTCTATCTGCGCGAAACGCCGCTGACGAAACCCGGCAAGCTCGTCCGGGAACTGGCCCGCTCCATCTCCGGCGACGGTGAACTTGCCCGAATGCACGCGCTGATGAAGTCCGTACACGATACGGTCGCGTACAGACCGGGGGAGACGGCGTCGGACACGACGGCCGAACAGGCGCTGGAGCAGAAGGTCGGCGTCTGCCAGGACCACGCCCATATTATGATTGCGGCCGCCCGGCATCTCGGCCTTCCGGCGCGCTACGTCTCCGGCTACCTGCTGATGGAAGCCTCAGACGACCAGACGGCGAGCCATGCCTGGGCGGAAGTGCATCTGCCGGGCCTCGGCTGGGTCGGCTTCGACGCCGCCAACGACGTCTGCCCGGACGACCGCTACGTCCGCCTCTCCAGCGGCCTCGACTACAAGGATGCGGCTCCGATCTCCGGCATGGTGGTCGGCCACACCGCCGAGACGATGAGCGTTGCGATCCGGGTGGAAAAGACGGGGCAAAGCCAGTCGCAGAGCCAGAGTTGACGGGATTGGGTGACGGAGACCCCTATTCCGGCACCTTGCGATAGGCCGGATCCCCGGGCCATGCCGACAGGGCAATATCAACCAGTCGCTTCAGCCTTTCGGTACAGGCACCATCACAGGCCTGTGCCGACATGCCCTGCACAAGTGCGCCGTAAAAGCGCGCGAGCGAATCCGTGTCGGTCCCGTCTGCAAGTTCACCCTCACTGACGGCGCGATCGAAACGGGCCTTCAGGCACTGGATGGACGCCTCGCGCCGTGCGGCAGTGGCCTCAGCGACAGACTTGTTTTCTTCCGCGTGCTGAAGAACGGCTGTTGAAACGATGCAGCCACGTGGCTTGTCGGGATCGCTGATGCCTGACGCAACATCATAGAGATAGAAAGCGAGCGCCTCATAGGCCGTCATCTCGCCCTGTAGCGCTTCGGACCGGCGCTTGCTGTCCCGCTCGATACTGTGGTCGAGCGCCTGCTGATACAGTTGCTCCTTGGAACCGAAGATGGCGTAGAGCGAGGGTGGCGTCACCCCCATGGCCCGCGTGAGATCGGCAATCGAGGTTCCCTCATATCCGTGTTCCCAGAAGAGCCGCGCTGCAACCTCAAGCCCAGCCTCGCGATCCAGTACCCTCGGTCTGCCGCGTTTTCGACTCGGCTCGTTCATTTTATAATGATCCCTATAAAAACATTGACACAGGCTTCCGACATTTATTATATCGATCACTATATTAAATCGCAATGGAGTGAATCATGTCTGGAAAACTGACAAACAAGGTGGCCCTGATCACGGGAAGTTCGCGGGGCATCGGCCGTGCCACGGCTCTGGCCTTTGCCAAGGAAGGTGCGGCGCTGATCGGCGTGCATTACGCCAGCAATGCGGATGCGGCGCAGGCCACGATACGTGATATCGAAGCCCTGGGATCGAAAGCCGTCGCCATCCATGCGGACCTGAGACAGGGCAAGCAGGCAGCAGAGAGCATCCGGGAACAGTTCGAGGAAGCGGCAATATCCGCCACGGGACATCCGGGGCTCGACATTCTCGTCAACAATGCAGGCATTGCGCAGGCGCTGACGCTTTCGCAGACCAGCGAGGCGATCTACGACGACCTCATGACGATCAATCTGAAGGCGCCCTTCTTCCTGATCCAGGCTGTTGCCGATCATATCCGTGACAATGGCCGCATCATCAACATTTCGACGGGCTTTACGCGCGTTGCCGCGCCAACCCACCCGGCCTATGCGGCCTCGAAGGGTGCGCTGGAAACGCTGACCCTGGCGTTGGCACCGGAATTCGGCGCCCGCGGCATCACGGTGAATGCCGTATTGCCCGGCGTTACCGAGACCGACATGAATGCCGAGTGGCTGGGCAACCCGGAAGCACGCGCCGGCGCAGAAGCGATGTCCGTGTTCTCGCGTGTCGGCCATGCAGACGACGTGGCCGACGTCATCACCTTCCTCGCCTCGAACGACGC
>CAMPIK010000392.1 GCA_946886325.1 uncultured Shinella sp. | reverse complement strand
GTGCATCGATCGTCGATCTTGAAAAGTCGATCGCGGCGCATGATGCGCGAATGGCCGAATTGCCGGCGATGAACAGCATCGAGACCGGCGGATCGCCGTCCTCAAACGAACCCCTGCGCTTTCCCCTGACGGTGGCGGCCTGGAACCTGGAGCGCTGCCTGTTTCCGGAGGCAAGCGCCGAGCACATCCGGCAGACCGGCGCCCGCGTCGCTCTCCTCTCGGAAATGGACGATGGCATGGCGCGGACGGGCCAGCGCAACACGACGGCGGAGGTCGCCGGGCATCTCGGCATGACCTATGCCTATGGCGTCGAGTTCATCGAGCTTGGCCTCGGCTCGGAAACCGAGCAGGAATTCTGCAAGGACCCCTTCAATGAAAAGGGTTTCCACGGCAACGCGCTGATGGCCGAAGTGCCGCTAGTGGACCCCTTCATGATCCGCCTTGCGGGCGAGCGTCTCTGGTTCCTGCGCGATGTCGACCAGCCGCGGCTCGGCGAGCGCATGGCGATCGGCGCGACGGTCGAGACGGAGGCCGGGCCGGTGGTCATGGTTTCCACCCATCTCGAAAGCGCGACCACGGCCGCCTATCGCGAGCGGCAGGTGGCGGGGCTGCTGGAGGCGCTGGACGAAGCCTTCCGCGGTCTGCCGATCCTTCTCGGCGGCGATCTCAACACGGGCAACCATGCCGACGGCGATTTCGAGGCCGAAGGTCTCTTCCGGCAGGCTGCCGACCGGGGTTACATCAGGCACGGCGGTGCCATCGATGTCATGACCACCCGCCCGAGCCTCATCACCCGCTGGCCGGACAGGGCGATGAAGCTCGACTGGTTCCTGGCACGCGGTCTCCGGATCGGTGCCAGCGCCATCGTTCCCTCGCTCGATCCGAACGGCCGTCCGCTGTCCGACCACGACATGATCACCTGCCGGATCGACGGCATCGCCTGAGGCCGCAATCGCCTGTTTCGTTCAAATTTGAATGATCGCCTGAACCGCTTTCTTACCACCTGTCCGCTACCGTGCCGCGACTTGAGACAGGGGGATTATGATGGCTTGGAAATTCATGCTCGCAACGGCGCTCGGCATGGCGGCGAAAACGACGATGCCGCTGGTGGCAGCACCGCCCGTGCGCCCGCTGGTGGCCGCCGGTCTCGGCGACATTCCGATGGAGTCCTGCCCGATCAATCCCGACTGGGTTCTTGCCGGAAAGCCGGAGGCGCGCATGGGTCTGCATTCCGCCGCCCATGACGATCAGGCGACGACGGCCGTCTGGGATTGCACCGCCGGCACCTTCCGCTGGTATTTCGACTGGGACGAGACGGTCATCATCCTCGAAGGCGAGGTTCACGTGACGACGGCGGACGGCAACGAACGGACGCTGCGCGCCGGCGACATCGGCTATTTCGCCGGCAAGACCTGGGCGACCTGGCATATCGACACCTATCTCCGCAAGATCGCCTTCTGCCGCAAGCAACTGCCGGCATCGATCGTTCTGGCCTATCGCGTCCGGGACCTGCTGCGCGGTTCGGTCCAGCGCGGCGGTCTTGCCGCCTGAGAGAAAATGCATTGCCATTTTGGCCGGGCGACATCAGGGTCGCCCGTTGCGTTTGTCCGGGCGGCACCCTAAATCAGTCGGGCATCGGCTGAAGCGCGTCACGATATTCGTTATCGCAAAACCGCGGCACGCTTTTGCCCGACATGCTCCAGGGGTCCCTTCATGGCAAAGATCAAGAACGTCGCGGTCCAGATGGACCATGTGTCCACCATCAGCATCGCCGGCGATTCCACCTTCGCCATGAGCCTCGAGGCGCAGGCCCGCGGTTACAGCCTCTTCCACTACACGCCCGATCGCCTCAGCCTGCGCGACGGCACTGTATATGCAACTGTTGAGCCGATGATGCTGCGCGACACCAAGGGCGATCATTTCACCCTCGGTCAGCCCGAGCGCGTGGATCTCTCGACAATGGACGTCGTGCTGCTGCGCCAGGACCCGCCCTTCGACATGTCCTACATCACCTCGACGCATCTGCTGGAGCGCATCCACCCGAAGACGCTTGTCGTCAACGACCCGGCCTGGGTGCGCAACTCGCCGGAGAAGATCTTCGTCACCGAATTCGCCGACCTGATGCCGGCGACGCTGATCACGCGCGATCCTGCCGAAATCCGCCGCTTCCGCGACGAGATGGGCGACATGATCCTGAAGCCGCTCTACGGCAATGGCGGCGCCGGCGTCTTCCATTCGACGAAGGACGACCGCAACCTCTCGTCGCTGCTCGAAATGTTCGGCCAGATGTTCCGCGAGCCCTTCATCGCCCAGCAATATCTGCCGGATGTGCGCAAGGGCGACAAGCGCATCATCCTCGTCGACGGCGAGCCTGTCGGCGCGATCAACCGCGTGCCCGCCGAACATGATGCACGGTCGAACATGCATGCCGGCGGCCGCCCCGAACCGACGGAACTGACGGCGCGCGAAAAGGAAATCTGCGCGCGCATCGGCCCATCGCTGCGCGAGCGCGGCTTCCTGCTCGTCGGCATCGACGTCATCGGCGACTACATGACCGAGATCAACGTGACCTCGCCGACCGGCATTCGCGAGGTGAAGAAATTCGGCGGCGCCGACATCGCGGCCCTTCTCTGGGACGCAATCGAAGCCAAGCGCTGAGCGGCAGGGAGGCCGGATATCGCGGGTCAGCGCCTGCCGTCCGTTCTCCCGATACAACCCGGCTGCAACCAGTGCGCGGAATTTTCGTGATTCTGTTCGATGATTGTTCTTGTTTTATTCCGTTAATCGTGCAAGTCTCCCGATACAACCCATGATGGGCTGTGCGGCCGGGGCGAAGGCCGCGTCATCTGCAGGATGTGGGGGCAGGCATGGTTGCGCGTGTCGGTACGGTTGCATTCCAGGGCATCGAGGGCGTGCCGGTCGATGTTCAGGTGATGGTTGCGCCCGGCAAGGTCAACATGCATATCGTCGGCCTGCCGGACAAGGCCGTGGCCGAAAGCCGGGAACGCGTACAGGCGGCACTTCATGCCTCGGGCCTGGCCTTGCCGCACAAGAAGGTGACGGTGAACCTCGCGCCGGCCGATATTCCGAAAGAGGGCAGCCATTTCGATCTCGCCATCGCGCTCGGGCTGATGGCGGTGCTCGGCGCCATTCCGGGCGATGCGCTCGACAATTACATCGTCATCGGCGAACTCAATCTCGACGGAACGATCGCGGCCATTGCCGGCGCGCTTCCGGCCGCAATCAGCGCCAGTGCGCTCGGCAAGGGGCTGATCTGCCCGGCCGAAAGCGGCGCGGAGGCCGCCTGGGCCGGTGTCGGCCTCGACATTCTCGCGCCGCGCAGCCTGATCGCAATTGCCAATCATTTCCGCGGCACGCAGGTTCTCTCGCGTCCCGAGCCGGCGATCCGGGCAGCGCCCGCCAACCTGCCGGATCTTGTTGACATCAAGGGCCAGGAAAGCGCCAAGCGGGCGCTCGAGGTGGCGGCCGCCGGCGGGCACAATCTGCTGATGGTCGGGCCGCCCGGCTCGGGCAAGTCGATGCTGGCGGCCCGCCTGCCGTCCATCCTGCCGCCATTGGCGCCGGCCGAGCTTCTCGACGTGTCGATGATCCATTCGATCGC
>CAMPIK010000391.1 GCA_946886325.1 uncultured Shinella sp. | reverse complement strand
TCCGCAAGGAGGGCGATGGCTGGGTGATCAGCGCCGACATGATGCACGTCGCGCCGGCGCAATGACCGTCCCGCTGGTGCAGTCGACGGGCCGGCGCTGGCTCACCATCGGCTGTGCGCTGGCCATCGTTTGCTCGATCATGCTGCCGGTTGCCCTTCTCGACCTGAAGAGTGCCGGCCTGCCGCGGCAATGGCGGGAAACGCGCGGCATCATCGACAGCGCGATCGTGGGATCGACGACCAGCAGCTCGGGCCGGCTCGGCGTCGATGTCGCCCATGTACCCGACGTGCGCTACCGCTACACGGTCGACGGCCGGGAATTCCGCGGCGATACGGTGCACAGGGGCCTTGCGCCCAACAGCGAGGATGAGGCCCGCGCGACCGTCGAGCGCTATCCGGCAGGGACCGGCGTGCGCGTCTTCTACGATCCGGACGCGCCGGAACAGGCCGTGCTGGAGCGCGACATCCGCCCGCAGACCTATCATGCAGCGCTTGCAACAGCGGCCGGCCTTCTGGCCGGCATCTTCTGTCTCTTTCGCTTTCGCAAGCTGCGCCGGCAGGAGCTTGGCCTCGACGCGGCGGCGCCTAGTCGGCGGAAATATAGGGAAACGCCGCCACGATCTCGGCGAAAGCCGCGTCGCTGACGGCCTCGATCGAATAGAACCATGTCCCGTTCTGCCAGGCATAGATGCGCCCCGGCGTGCCGGAGGCGCGGACCCACCAGGCGCCGTTCAGCTTGCCGCTCGACCGCGAGCCATAGGCCTTGAGCCTGTCGACGATGGTGGCGACATGGGCGTCGAGCGCCGCCTGATCGGCCGTGTTGACGACGGTGATCGACGTGCCCTCTCCATAACGGGCCGTTGCTCCCGTGAGCGCCGTGCCGGGGAGGGACGCCTGCACGGGCTGGATATCGGCAGCCTGCCCGCCGACGGCCGGCGGCCAGACGACGGCATCGAGCGACGCCGGCGGCGGAAGGTCGGTCTTGTAGCTCGGACCGCCCGCAAAGAGCACCATGGCCGCGATCCCGCCACCGACCAGGAGAACAAGTCCAAGCAAGAGCTTCCTGATCATATCGTCCTCCGGCCATGCAACAAACGTTGGGTCTCCCCTAGGCTGCGCATCGCCGCCGGTCATACCCCGTGGAGGGTATGGCGGCCTTATTCCGGCACCTGATGCCCCGGCAGGAGTGGCGTCGTCTATGGTCCTAGGCAGACCGGCGCCCGGTCCGTCGCAACCTGCCCGACCTCGGCATCATAGGCGCGCAGGCCGTGCGCATCGAGCGTCACGATCCGGTAGCAGGGATTGCCGCCGGTCCAGAACGGGTCCGGCAGGTCGAGATCGGTGATGAAGCGGTGGGCGCAGGACTGGCCGGCGCTGTAGGCGATGCCCTCGGCGCTGGTGCCGGCCATCGGAATGTGGATGTGGCCGAAGAGGATGTGGCGCACGCCGGCCGGATGGGCGGCGAGGCGGCGCATCAGCGCGCCATCGTCATGCATCCCGATGTCGCGGAAATGGCGGATGCCGGTTTCCATCGGCGGATGATGGATGAAGACGGTGACGGGAGCCTCGCCCGCTTCCGCAAGCGCCGTATCCAGCCAGGCGAGACGGTCGGCGCCGTAGACGCCGCCGATCACGCCGGCTTCGTGGCTGTCGAGGAACAGGAGCCGCCCGAACGGCGTGTCGAGCGACGACTGGATATAACCGTTGCCGTCGCGCGGCTGCTCCGGGAAGGCGGCAGCGAATTCCGGCCGCCGGTCGTGGTTGCCGAGCAGCAGCTGGACCGCGAAGGGCACCGGCGCGAGAATGTCCCTCAGCAGCGCATAGGCTTCCGGTTCGCCGTCGTTGCAGAGGTCGCCCGTCATGACGAGCAGATCGGCATCGGCGTGTTTCTCCAGCATGTCGGCGACGACGGCGCGGAGCTGCTTTTCGGGGTCGACGCCATTTACCACCGTGCCTGACGGCACGAGGTGGGTGTCGGTGATCTGGATGATTTTCATAAGGGGACTCTGTCCATGAAAAGGTGCGGCGGGCAGGTGCCCGCCGCAACCGGTACCGGGTCTTGGCCCGTCAGTTCATCAGGGCGTTGGTCTGCTCGACGACCTGCTTCAGGCCGTCCTCGGGCGAAAGCTCGCCGCGCATGACGGCGCCGATGACGTCGCGCTGCGTGCGCCAGATGCGGACCGAATCGCCGCCCGGATAGCCGGCCCAGGGAAGCGAGCGGTCGGCCTGCAGCGATGCCGTCTTCACGTTCGGGTTCTCGGCATAATAGGGCTCGAGATAGTCAGGGCCGGTCGCCAGCTTGTTGGTCGGCAGGTAGCCGGTGATGCGCACGATCACGTTCTGCGCCTCGGGGCCGGTGATCCACTTCAGGTACTTCCAGGCGGCATCCTGCCGGGCCTTGTCCTGCGTCAGGATCACGGCCGAGTTGCCGCCGGTCGGCACGCCGCCGGTTTCCGGATTGTCGAGCGGGAAGGTGGCCGTCTTCAGCTCGAAGCGGTCGCCGACGAGGCCCTGCACGGTCTGCACATGGGCGGGGGTCGAGAAGATGAAGCCCGTCAGGCCCGCGCCGAACTGCTGGCGCGACTGGTCCCAGTCCAGCAGGTTCTGGCCGCCTTCGGTGACGAAGCGGCGGGCGAGCTTCAGCGCGTTGAGGCCGATCTCGTTGTCGAAGGCGACGGCCTTGGTGGTCTCGTCGACGAGCTTGCCGCCCTGCTGGAAGATCAGCGCCTGCCACAGCCAGTCGTCCGGCCAGCCGTTGATGTCGTAGCCCATGCCGGCGACCTTCGGGTCGAGCGCGTGGATCTTGGCGGCGAGTTCGATCAGCCCCTCGAAGGTCTTCGGCATGTTGTCCGGATCACCGCCGGCTTTGCGCACGAGTTCGGCGTTGATGTAGATGATCGGCGAGGAGGCGTTGACCGGCAGGCCATACTGCTTGCCGTCGATCTGGCCGAGGGCCGCCATCTTCGGGCTGTAGTTGGCGTCGAGGAAGGCCTGGCCGCCTTCGGCCTCGATGAACGGGCCGAGATCGGTGATCTGGTTGCGTGGCTCAAGCGCATGCACCAGCTCGGCCGTCAGATTGTAGCCGGAGAAATAGACGTCGGGCAGATTGCCCGTGACGGCCGAGCGCAGAACCTGCTGCTGGCCCTCGTTGTAGCCGGGCGCCGGGGCGAGGAAGTTGATCTTCACGTCCGGATTGTTCTTCATGAACTCGTCGGCGAGCGGCTGGTGGAACTTGGTGAAGCCGGGCAGGTTGTAGAGCACGTTGAGCGTGATCTCGCCTTCGGCGTTTGCCGTTCCGCCAAGGCCTGCCATGGCGAGGCCAAGGGCCAGGCCGCCGACCACGGTGCGTCGTTTCATGTACATGTGCGTCTCCAGAGTGGGTGGGGAGGGACGGACCGGGTCATTTGACACCGGTCATGGTGATGCCCGCGATGAAGTGCCGCCGTGCAAGGAGGAAGCACACCACCATGGGAGCGGTGATCAGGGTCGCGCCGGCCATCAGCGCGCCGTAGTTGGCGCCCGACTCGACGTCCGAGAAGAACAGCATGCCGAGCGGCGGGGGCGCGAGATTGGTGTCCGAGACGACGATCATCGGCCAGTAGAGATCGTTCCAGTGGGCGACGA
>CAMPIK010000390.1 GCA_946886325.1 uncultured Shinella sp. | reverse complement strand
CGTCCGGCGCGAAGGGCACGCGGAGAAAATCGAAGAGGCCGCGCAGGCTGTCCGGGTTGGCGGTATATTCGTTGTAGTCGCAGAGATAGGCCCGGTCGGGATTGCGCTCGAGGAAGGTACGCATCTGCGCTTCCTGCGTTTCCAGCCGCTGCTTGACGATTTTCGGCGATTGTTTCTTGTGCCAGCCCGACTTCGCCACCTCGTCATGCGCGCGGATGTTGAAGACGATGCTGACATTGTCGAGCGTATCGACGATGAACTGCAGGTATTCCTGCGTCATCTCCGGATGGTCGAAGAACCGGATCTCCTTGAAACCAAGACCCTTGGCATCGGCAGGCGGCTGCACCACCTCCTCGAAGAAGACGCGCAGCAGACGCCGCGCATAGCGTCTGGCGTTCGCCTTGTCGATCATGTGCCAGGGTTCGTTTTCCCCCGTGCGATACCGCCGCGCCCGCTTCTGCGCGGTCTTCAGGGCGCGCGCCGAAAGGAAGAGACCCCACAGCAGGTCGTTGTTTTCGCCCGATATATGATAGCCGGTTCCGGCCGAAATCAGGCTTCCGAGAAGGGTCGATCCGGACCTGCCATAGGTCGCGACGATCACGATCGGCTTCTTGAGGACGTTGTCCTTCGCTTTCCTGCGGCCGAGAATTCCTGGGAGCGGCATGCGTCTGCTTCTCGTGGTTGGCTTTCGAGCGTGGCTCTATAACGCAGGAATGGGGCCGCGCACAGTGCGTTCTGCAAAGGCGCTTCCGGAACGGCCCTCTTGTCGCAGCCACAAGGATTTCCCATATCATTCGGGACTTGTCAGGCCAGTTGCGGAGGGAAAGAGAATGGACGACGTCAAGATCGGCGAAATTCTTCTGCCCGGCGACGAGGCCGAGCAGGAACGCCAGAGCCAGCGCGTCAGGAAACGCTTCTGGCCAGTCCTGAAGCGGGCCGTCCGTACCATTCCCTTCGGCCGCGATCTCGTCGCCGCCTATTACTGCGCGCTCGATCCGGCGACACCGCTGAGGGTCCGGGGCATTCTGCTCGCCGCGCTTGCCTATTTCGTGCTGCCGCTCGATGCGGTGCCTGATATTCTGGCCTTCGTCGGCTTTTCCGACGACGTGGCGGTCCTGACCGCAGCCTTCGCCGCCATCAGCGGCCACATCCGCGAGAATCACTACGTCGCGGCAGACCGCGCGCTGGCCGAGGAACCGCTGGCGACAGAATAAGCTTCAGCTCTCGTCGAGCAATTTCTTCAGCTTGCCGAAAGCGAGGCGAATCCTCGACTTGACGGTGCCCAGCGGCAGGCCCGTGGCTTCGGCGATCTCGGCATGGGAACGCCCCAGAAAGAACGCCATGCGCACGAGTTCGACCTGCTCGCCGGGCAGGCTCTCGAGCGCTGCATGCACGATCCTTTCGCGATCCTCCGCCTCGACGGTCGCGTCCGGCGCCGGCGGATCCGACGGGATCAGCAGCGGGTCAGCGGGATCGAGACGATCGCTGCGATCCCGCCGCACGAGATCGATCCGGCGGTTTCGCGCAATCCGGAACAGCCAGGTCGACAGCGACGACTTCGCCGGATCGTAGAGATGCGCCTTGTGCCACAGGACAGTCATGACCTCCTGGACGAGATCCTCGGCCGCCGACGCGTCGAGACCGAGCCGCATCAGGTAGGCCTTGAGACGGGGCGCGAAGAAATCGAAGAGTTGAGCGAAGGCACGCTGGTCACGCCTTTCCGCCACGGAGAGTGCCAGCGCTGCGAAATGTTGCCGGTCGTCAGCACTCATGCGGTCCGCGAAATCCTCTCGACACACGCCCAACCTGCAAGCAGGCTCCTCATTCCGCAACAGGTACAATGCTTTGCGGAAAGGTCAAACTCTTGCCTGAATCTTTCTGGCATAAAACGGGAATTGGGATGGTCTCGGGTTTGATGGGTTGCGGTTATCGGGGCTCTTGGCGGCGATTTTCTGACTTCACGGAATTGCGATCACCGGATTGCGGCGCCTGTTTGCGCGGCGGGGCGTTCCATTGTAGATCATCGATCCGGAGGATTTCCGCGCGTGTTGACGGTTTGGTAACCCGAATTAAGTCAAAATAAATCAAATCGTGATCATGCCTTGTCCGTCATTTCGTTCGGGCACCGACCAGCAAGACAATCGGCAGGAAAACATGTTCGTAAGAAAGATCGCAACCGCACTCGCACTCGTCATCGCTTCGACCGGCGTTGCATTTTCCCAATCGCCGACGCGCATCCAGCAATTCAACGATTGGGGCGCCTATTCTTATCAGGCCGGCGGCGGCAAGGTCTGCTATGTGCTTTCTATTCCGAAGGAGAAGGCGCCGAGCGGCGTCGACCACGGCGATATCTTCTTCCTGGTTTCGCAGCGCCCCGGCCAGAATATCAGCTACGAGCCGCAGGCCATGATGGGCTACCCGCTGCAGGAGAATTCCAAGGTCAATGTCACGATCGACGGCCGCAACTTCGTGCTGTTCACCAAGGGCAACTCCGCCTGGGTCGAGAACGCCGCGGAAGAGCCGGCCCTTGTGGCGGCCATGAAGGGTGGCAAGGCCATGTCGGTCAAGGCGACCTCGCGCCGCGGCACGGCGACGAGCTACACCTATTCGCTTGCCGGCATCACGGCAGCGCTGAACCAGATCGAGACTTGCAAGTAACTAACGCCGGCTGACGGCGACGGGAGCCGGTTCACGCGACCGGCTCCTTTGCGTTTGTCGTCTTTCCGGCGAAGCGTGACTTCGCGGCGGAAGAGTGCTATGGCGCTGGCAATTCGGGGCGCTGCCGGTATCGGATGCGAGGCCCCGCACCTTTCAAACCTTCAATGCGGCGACGCCGTCACGGAAGAGATCGCCGTGACGGCGTCGCCGTAGCAGGATCGAGACAATGACGACCTTGGACATTGCGAACACGGCGGAACTCACCAAGGCGCCGCAGGTTCGGACCTTGCCGGCGGCGGAAAAGCCATCCCTGATCGGCCTTTCGCGTGAGGCCATGGGCCAGGCGCTGGTCGAAAAGGGCGTGCCGGAGAAGCAGGCGCGGATGCGCGTCAGCCAGCTCTGGCACTGGCTCTATGTGCGCGGCGTCTCCGATTTCGACCACATGACGAATGTCTCCAAGGACATGCGCGAGATGCTGAAGCGGCATTTCACCATCGCGCGCCCGGAGATCGTCGAGGAGCAGATCTCCAACGACGGCACGCGCAAGTGGCTGTTGCGCTTTCCGCCGCGCGGCGCCGGCCGTCCGGTCGAGATCGAAACGGTCTATATTCCGGAAGAAGGACGCGGCACGCTCTGCATCTCCAGCCAGGTCGGCTGCACGCTCACCTGTTCCTTCTGTCATACCGGAACGCAGAAGCTGGTGCGCAACCTGACGGCGGAGGAAATCCTCTCGCAGCTTCTCCTGGCGCGCGACCGGTTGGGCGACTTCCCGGACCGCGACACGCCGGCCGGCGCGATCGTGCCGGCGGAGGGCCGCAAGGTCTCCAACGTCGTCATGATGGGCATGGGCGAGCCGCTCTACAATTTCGAGAGCGTCAAGCAGGCGCTGCTGATCGCGACGGACGGCGACGGGCTCTCGCTGTCGAAGCGCCGCGTCACGCTGTCGACCTCCGGTATCGTGCCGGAAATCTACCG
>CAMPIK010000389.1 GCA_946886325.1 uncultured Shinella sp. | reverse complement strand
CGTTGGGGTTTTCAGCAAAGGCGACCCCGGCGGAAAGCGAGAGGGCGGCGATGGTGATTGCGAACTTCTTCATGGTCATTCTCCTTATAGTGTGCCGGCCGTCTGGGAGGATGCGGCCCGGCAAAGCGGGTTTGTTCAGTGCTGGTAGCGCGGAGCCGCGTCGCCGAAGCGGTCGGCGGCAGGGTTCACGAGCTCAGCAGAGCGTTCGATTGAAAATTTCGGTTCGGCTCCGGGTATGGATGCGGTCGTCGTGTGGTCCACGACGGCTTCGCCTGCCCTGAGCCCGGTCTGCACACTGTTCGGCAGACCGAAATGCGGGTTTTCCGCAAAAGCCGCGCCGGCGGTGAGAGCGAAAACCGCTCCTGCGACAACAAGCTTCCTCATGATGGTATGTCCTTTGTTTCTTCGTTACAGCCGGGTATGTGTCCTGCTGTCCCATTGCATATGGTCCCTCAATAAATGCTATGGAAGGATCGCTTTTGCGAATGCTGTGTCAATGAAACGTTGACAGTGCGGAGACCGCTGTGGGGGATGTTTCCGATTGCAAGACGAGAGCGGGCGCGAAGCCGCCCGGCGCATAGCGGGTGAGTGCGGCGGCGCGGGGCAATGTGCTGTATTTAAAGGATTTATGACAGGGGAGATGCCCCGCACAGACCTCGACACCGCCGTGCTTTCGGCATGCCGTTAACGATTGGGGCGTAGGTGCGGGGCATGCCGCTTTTCAAGAGCAGAACCGCGGCAGATTAAATTTTGACATAGGCCTTGAAGGCCGTTGGAAGGCCTTGATCAGGCCGTCTTGAGGTAGCTTTCGGCCAGTTCCGTCCAGAAAGCGGCGCCGATCGGCAGCAGATCGTCGTTGAAATTGTAGCCCGGATGGTGGAGCGACCTGTCGTTTTCCGAGCTTTTGGCGCCGAGGAAGAAATAGGTGCCGGGCCGCTCCTTGATCATATAGGCGAAATCCTCGCTGCCCATGAAGGGACGGGCGAGATCGACAACCTTGTCGGCGCCGGCAAAGCGGGTCGCGAGATCGCGCACGAAATCCGTTTCCGCCTTGTGGTTGATCGTGGCGTCATAGGAGCGCTCGTAGGCGACGCTTGCCGTCATGCCGTAGCTCTCCGCCTGGCGTTCGGCGACGAGGCGGATGCGGCGTTCCAGTTCGTCGCGCACGTCCGGGTCGAAGGAGCGGATGCCGACGACGATCTCGGCGCGCGACGGGATGACATTGCTGGCCGAGCCTGAGTGGAAGGCGCCAACGGTGACGACGGTTGGGTCGAGCGGATGGATGTTGCGCGAGACGATGGTCTGCAATGCCATGACGATCGAGGCGCCGGCGACGATCGGGTCGGATGTCTCCTGCGGCTCGGCCCCATGGCCACCGACGCCGTTGACGGTGATGCGAGCCTCGTCGACGGCCGCCATGATCGGCCCCTCCTTCAGGGCGAACTGGCCGAAGGGCAGGCCCGGCTCGTTGTGGAGCGCAAAGACGGCGTCGCAGGGGAACCGGTCGAAGAGGCCTTCCTCGACCATGATCTTCGCACCGCCGACATTCTCCTCGGCCGGCTGGAAGATGAGATGGACCGTGCCGTCGAAGTTCCGCCGTTCGGCAATGGCCTTCGCCGCGCCGAGCAGCATGGTCGTGTGGCCGTCATGGCCGCAAGCATGCATCTTGCCGGGAATGGTGCTGGCATAGTCAAGCCCGGTTTCCTCGTGGATCGGCAAAGCGTCCATGTCTGCGCGGATGCCGACCGAGCGGCGGCTGGTGCCGTTGGTCAGCGTCGCGACAAGGCCCGTCTTCGCCAGACCGCGCGTGACCGTGTAGCCATAGCTTGCGAGTTCGCGCGCGACGATCTCCGAGGTGCGGACCTCCTCCAGTCCGAGTTCCGGATGGGCGTGCAGGTCGCGGCGGATCGCCACCAGCTCCGGCATGGAGTTGAGCAGGGAAGAATGAATGGTCATGATGGCAGTGTCCGGTTGTCAGGCCCCGCGGCTGGGGATCCTGTTTTCGAGAGTGCGGAAGCCGACCACGAGGATTGCGGTCAGGCAGAGATAGATGAGTGCCAGGAGCAGCAGCGGCTCGTAGGTGATATAGGTCTCCTGCCGCACCTTGGAAATCACCGCATAGACGTCGATCACGGTGATTGTTGCCACCAGCGGCGTGGATTTCAACTGAAGCACCGTCTCGCCGTTCAGCGTCGGCAGCGCCCGGTGGATGGCGCGCGGCAGCCAGATGCGGCGGAAGACCGTGAAGGGGCTCATGCCATAGGCGCGCGCGGCTTCGAGTTCGCCGGGCGGAACGCCGGCAAAGGCGCCGCGCATCACCTCGCCCTCATAGGCCGCAAACGAGATCGTCAGCGCCGCCAGACCATAGGGCCAGGCCTCGCGCAGATAGGGCCAGAGGAAGGAATTGCGGATCTCCGGGAATTGCGGGAACAGCGAGCCGAGGCCGTAATAGAGCAGCCAGAGCTGGAGCAGCAGCGGCGTGCCGCGAATGACGGTGCAGAAGCCGCCGGCCAGCCACTTCAGCGGTCGCGGCCCGGTGACTTGCACAAGACCGATCGGTACCGCCAGCAGGAAGCCCAGCGTCGCTGAACTGAAAAGCAACAGCAACGTGACGCCGATGCCGGAAACGAGCCGTCCAGAATATTTCGGGATCCAGTCCCAGCGCATGAACCACACGACGCAGAAGACGAGGATCGCCGCGACGGCCAGCATGACGATGCGATGCGGCTTGAAGAAACCTTGCCGGGATGGCAGCTCGGTGAGCGCAGTAGCGGCGACGGTCTGTTCGCTCATCACGCCGGCTCCGCCATGCCGCGCCGGTAGTGACGCTCAATGATGCCGATGATGACGTTGGACACCAGCGTCAGCGCCAGATAGAGCACGCCGGCCGCCAGGAAGAAGAGAAGATAATGCTTGGTCGCGCCCGCCGCCTGCCGCGTCACCAGCGTCAATTCGCTGAAGCCGACGACGGCGAGGAGGGCGGTGTCCTTGGTGGCAATCAGCCAGAGGTTCGAGAGGCCGGGGATCGCATGCGGCAGCATGGCCGGCAACGTGACGCGGCGCATGATCTGGAGCGGCGACATGCCATAGGCGCGCGCCGCCTCGATCTGCCCGGCGGGCACCGCCTTGATCGCGCCGCGCAGCACCTCGGTCGAATAGGCGCCCTGCACCACGCCGATGACGAAGATGCCGGCCGCAAGCCCGCTGATGTCGACCGGGCCGAAGCCGAGCGCCGCCGACAGCTGGTTGAGCACGTCTGTGCCCGCATAATAAAGAATGAGGATCAGCACGAGTTCCGGCACGGCGCGCACGACGGTCGTGTAGACTTCCAGCAGGTCCTTGGCGATCGGCCCTCCGTAGAGCTTGCCGAAGGCGCCGCCGGTGCCGAGCACCAGCCCCAGCGCATAGCCGCCGAGAGCGATCTGGATCGAATTGACGAAGCCCGCCAGCAGCACGCCGCCCCATCCGGGCGGTTCCAGCGCCAGCAGGCTCCAGTTGATCAGCGATCCGGCATCGGCCATGGGCCTCTTGTTCCTTCGAGATCAGTTGATTGCGGCGGGGCCGAGGTGTTCGGTCTGAGTACGTCGCCCAAGACCCCCTCTGGCCTGCCGGCCATCTCCCCCACAAGGGGGGAGAAGACTCG
>CAMPIK010000388.1 GCA_946886325.1 uncultured Shinella sp. | reverse complement strand
CGCGATGGCACTGGCCGGCACGCTGGCCCGCCAACTCGACCATGCGCTGCTGACGATCGGCAACGACCGCCTTCACACCGCCCAGCAGCGGGTGGCGAACTACCTGCTGTCGAACTGCCCGAACGACGGAAAAGCCACGAGCTTCCGCCTGCCCTATCAGAAGAGCCTCTTGGCCGGAAAGCTCGGCCTTGCGCCGGAAGCCTTGTCACGCGCGTTTTCGATGCTTCGCGACCACGGCGTCCATGTGCGCGGTCGCCTCGTGCAGATCGACGATCCGGAGGCGCTCCGCCGCATCTGATCCGGTTCAGGCAAGCCCGCCCTCGAGCCGCAGGAAATCGACGATCCTCGCGACACCGTCGCCCTGCTTCATGTCGGAAAAGACGAAGGGGCGATCTGCGCGCATGCGCGCGGCATCGCGCTCCATCACGTCGAGATCGGCGCCGACATAGGGCGCGAGATCCTTCTTGTTGATGACGAGAAGGTCCGAGCGCGTGATGCCGGGGCCGCCCTTGCGCGGGATTTCCTCACCCTGACAGACGGAAATCACATAGATCGTCAGGTCCGCGAGATCGGGCGAGAAGGTGGCGGCGAGATTGTCACCGCCCGATTCGATGAAGACCACGTCGAGGTCGGGAATGCGCCGGTTGAGATCGGCGATCGCCTGGAGATTGATGGTCGCATCCTCGCGAATGGCCGTGTGCGGGCAACCGCCGGTCTCGACGCCAACGATGCGGTCGGAGGAGAGCGCCTGCATGCGCACCAGCGCCTCGGCATCCTCCTTGGTGTAGATGTCGTTGGTGACGACGGCGACCGAGAAGTCGGCGCGCATCGCCTTGCAGAGCTTTTCGGTCAGCGCAGTCTTGCCCGAGCCCACCGGCCCGCCGATCCCAACGCGCAGAGGCCCATTCTTGGATGTCATTCCGTTCCATCTCCGTTTGTGCCGATCATGCGACCGGACGGCCGGGTTGGCCATACGCAAAGTGTGCAGGGCTCGACCGGCGCAAACCTGTTCCGCACCGTCACGACCGGAATAGGCGCGGACCGAGAGTCTCGTGCCGGAGCGCCGCGATCTCGGCAACGAGGGTCGCCGAACCGAGATCGTCGAGCGTACTGGCCGCAGCGGCGGCAGCGGCCTTCACGACCGGGGATTCAAGCTCCGCCAGCACGGCGATGCCGCCCTGCTGACCGGTGACCCCGCAGCGGATCGCGACCGAGACGAGGTTCGACAGGACCGCATGCATGTAAGCCGCAAGTGACGGTTCCAGCCCCGTCCCGTGTGCACCGGCAACGGCGCCGACGGCCACCGGATAGGCGGCGGCAGGACCGAGCGCGGCGAAGACCTCATGCGGCCAGGCCTGCGCGCCCTGAAGGAAAGCCTCGCCGAGCAGCATGGTTTCCCGATGCCGTTCCGCCGACCCCGCCAGCGCTTCGGCAAGCTCCATCACCTCGTCGAGCGCCACCGGATCGTCGAAGCTCCGGTAGGCCTCGGCAAAGAGCACGGCCTCGTTCCAGAGCGAACCATGCCCGATGACCATCGAAAGCCAGGCCGACAGGTCGGCCGCATCCGCCACATGTCCGTCGCGCACGGCCTGTTCGAGCCCGCCGGAATAGGCGAAGGCGCCGATCGGAAAGGCGGGGGACAACCAGGTGACGAGCCTCAGAAGCGCGGCTGTCGCCATCGTCTCAGCCATGATGCGCGTGGTGCCCGTGCGCGTGATAGGCGCCTCTCACCGGATGGAACGGCGCCACGACATCCGCAACCGTCGCGCCGAGGCCGACCAGCATGTCGCGGATGACATGATCGCGCAGGATCAGGATGCGGTCCTCGCGGATTTCCGCCGCCAGGTGCCGGTTGCCGAGATGCCAGGCGAGTTCGATCAGGTGCAGCCTGTTGCGCGGGACGATTTCGTAGAGCTCCTCGTCGGCTGCCGCGATCTCCACGCAGCCGCCGTCTTCGAGAAGCAGCAGGTCGCCATGCGCAAGCTGCACCGGCTCCTTCAGGTCCAGCATCACCACGTCGTCGTTCGGCATGTGCAGCAGCTTGCGGCGAAGATGGCGCTGGTCATGGGCAAGCACGACGACGCCGATCGGCGGATCGTGCGGCGTGCCGGGCGGCAGGATCTGGGTGGAGCGATGGGGCATGCAAATCTCGGTCGGTATCGGTGTCTGTTCGACGCCGACAAAAGCACTTTTGCGGGTTGGAGGAAACGGCAAAAGGGTCGCACCGCGCCGTTTGCTCCCTGCATGCACAGGCAAGCGTCTTGTTGTCAGCGGCGACGGCCGCCCGCGACCGCCTTGCGGCTTGGCGCCAGGAGGTCCTCGGCCTGCCGCTCATGGATCGCCCGGTCCCGTCCGAGCGATTTGGCGAGATAGAGCGCGTGGTCGGCCGCTTCGATCACACCAGCAAGCGGCCGCGTGCCGTCATGGTCGGCAACGCCCGCCGAAAGCGTGACGCTGGCCCCGGCACCGACGTCGCTTTCCGTTCGAAGCGTCGCGGATCGCCGGGCCTCCTCGACCAGAAGCAGGCAATCGGCCGGATCGGACGTATCCACATAGACGGCGAACTCCTCGCCGCCGAGGCGCGCAACGAGATGCGGAGCACCGAACGTGCGCTCCAGTTCCGCGGCGACCGCGACGATGACCTCGTCGCCCGTCGCATGGCCGAAGCGATCGTTGACCGACTTGAAACGGTCGATATCGAAGAGCGCGACGAAGCCGGACGGTGCCGCAAGCTCCATGGCGTCCGCGAAGGCGCGCCGGTTGATCAGCCCCGTCAGGGGATCGAGGCGGCTCAGCCGGCGAAACTCGGCCCGCGAGATGGAGAGGTCACGGATTGCCGTTCCGACGAGCCAGGCAAGCAGGGCGGTCACGCTCGCGGCAATCAGAACCGTGGTCGTTCCGCCGAACCGGATGGCGGACAGCAGCGGATAGGGCAGCATGTCGAAATAGGCGAGGATCGACGCGACGGTGAGATAGGTTCCGGTCGCCAGCACGGTCGCCGTCAGCACCGTGTAGAGCACGAAGGTCGAGACGTCGCCCTTCGTCTCGAAGACGCCGGCGTCCACACGTACCCTCAACCAGTGCGCCAATCGCCCGGGCATGACCAACTCCGAATTTTCGTTCGATGCACCATAGCCGAAGTCTTTTCACGCCTCGCTAATTCAAAGGCTAGAAATTTAACCACCAAATTCCAGGGGTTTTAACGCATCGAGACGGGCCGGTACCATCGGGTTCGCGTCAGTTGAAGAGCGCGAGCGAAAAAGCGAGCGTCTGCGGCAGCGGATTCCAGAACCCGGTTCGCAAGCCGGCCGCGCGCAGCGCCCGCGCCGTCCAGGTGTTACAGCCAAGGAGCGCGTTGAACGAACCGTGCGCCTCGAAGAAGCGGTCGTAGTTGCCGTAGCCGGCATCGGGAACGATGGCGACATCCCCGGATATCCTGACGAAGCTTGCATTGATGAAATCTGACAGACCCTGAAACTTCGCTTCATCGAGTTCGTAGGCCGTGACTGACGGAAGCCCCTCGTCGATACCGGCCGCAATGTCCACATGCATCACGGACCTGTCGAGCGTCAGCGCGCGGAAGACCGGCATCGGCTTCAGGTCGGCCCAGGTCGGGGTCTCGATATAGAAGGCGCGCCCGCCCCAGCCGAA
>CAMPIK010000387.1 GCA_946886325.1 uncultured Shinella sp. | reverse complement strand
GGCCCGAACCGGGGCCGAGGTCCTTGCTCTTCGCCACGACGGGCGGCACTGGACGATCGAGACGACGGCAGGCGCGGTCACGGCCGCGATCGTCGTCAACGCCTCCGGCGCCTGGGCGGACACGGTCGCTGCGCTTGCCGGCGTCCGCCCGCTCGGCATCGTGCCACATCGGCGGACGGCAATCACGGTCGACCTGCCGGCGGGTATCGATGCTGCCGCGCTGCCGGAAGTCGCCGAGGTCGATGACACCTTTTATTTCAAGCCGGATGCCGGGCGCCTGCTCGCCTCGCCCGCTGACGAAACCCCCTGCGAACCCGGCGACGCGCAGCCCGAGGAACTCGATGTCGCCTATGCCGCGCATTATCTCGAAGAGGCGACGACGATCGAGGTTCGCCGGATCGCCAGCAGTTGGGCGGGACTGCGCAGCTTCGCGCCGGATCGCCTGCCGGTGATCGGACCCGCTTCGGACCAGCCGGCCTTCTTCTGGCTCGCCGGCCAGGGCGGATACGGCATCCTCACGTCGCCCGCGATCGGCGCCCTCGCCTCGAGCCTGCTTGCGGAACAACCGCTGCCGGAAACGCTGAAGCGCGAGCAGCTTGACCTCGCGGCCTTTTCGCCCGCCCGCTTCGCCTGAGCGCAATTTTCGCCAGCATGAAATGGAAACGGGCGCCGCAGCGCCCGTCCCGGTCCGATATCATTTGCTGCTGCTTGGCAAAGGACCCTCGATCTCCCCTTCCAGCGGCTTGATCCCGCTGCCGGGCTTGCGTGCCCCTTCGCGGTCGGTCCACCAGCGGCTGAGGAAGAGCAGGATCGGCCCGCCGATATAGATCGACGAGGTCGTCGCGACGATGACGCCGAAGACCATCGGCCAGGCGAAGGGCTTTACCGGATCGCCGCCCCAGATCGCCATCGGCACCAGCGAGGCGAGGATCGCCACCGACGTGAAGATGCATCGCATGATCACCTGGTTGATCGACATGTCGATGAGATCGGAGAAGGGCATCGACTTGTAGCGCCTCAGGTTCTCGCGCATGCGGTCGTAGACCACCACCTTGTCGTTGACCGAATAACCGATCAGCGTCAGCACGGCAGCAATGGCCGTCAGGTTGAAGTCGATCTGGGTCAGCGCGAAGAAGCCGATCATCTTGGTGACGTCGAGCAAGAGCGTCACGATGGCGCCCACCGCGAAGTGCCACTCGAACCGCCACCAGATATAGATCAGGATCGCCAGCATACCGAGCCCGACGGCGATGAAGCCGGACTGGGCGAGCTCCGAACTGACGGTCGGCCCAACCACTTCGGTACGCTCGAAATTCGCGTCCGGAATGACGTCTGCCACGCCGTCGCGGATCTTCTGGAGCGCCGCTGTCTGCACCTCCTCGCCGCCCGGCTGGCGCTGGACGCGGATCAGCACCGAGGCGCCATGGCCGAACTCCTGCAGCGTGACTTCGCCGAGATCGAGGCTTTCCATCTTGCTGCGGAGCGGCGCGAGATCGATCGGCGTCTTGGAAGTCGCCTCCACCTGGATGCCGCCGATGAAGTCGATGCCGTAGTTCAGCCCCGGCGTGATGAAGAGCACGACGGAACTGATCGAGAGGAAGGCCGACATGCCGATGGCGACGAACCGGCCGCGCATGAACGAAAAGGCCGGAATGCTCGGCACGGCGCCGAAGAGCGAGTGGATGTCGATCTTCTTCATCTTCCGGCGCACGACGACCTCAAGCATCAGCAGGCGCACGACGGTGATCGAGGTGAACATCGAGATCACCAGGCCGATGATCATGGTGATCGCGAAGCCGCGGACCGGGCCGCTGCCGAACATGAAGAGCAGGACCATGCCGACCAGCGACGTGACGTTGCCGTCGACGATCGTCGCGAAGGCCTTGTTGAAGCCGACATCGAGCGCCTTCATGGCGCCGGCGCCGTTCGCCGTTTCCTCCCGTATTCGGGCGTTGATGAGAATATTCGCATCGACCGCCATGCCGATGCCGAGAATGATGCCGGCGATACCGGGCAAGGTCAGCGTCGAGCCGAGTAGCCCGAGGATACCGATCGTCATGACCGTGTGCAGGATGAGGCCGACATTGGCGATCAGGCCCCAGGAGCCGTAGAGCACCTGCATCATCACCACGACGGCGAGAAAGCCGGCAAGGCCGGTATAGAGGCCCATCTGGATCGAATCGCTGCCGAGGTTCGGACCGACGGTGCGTTCCTCGATGATCGTCAGCGGCGCCGGCAGAGCGCCGGAGCGCAGCAGCGCCGACAGCACGGTTGCCTCCTGCGGCGTGAAGTTGCCGCTGATCTGGCCGGAGCCACCGATGATCGGCTCGCGGATGACAGGCGCCGTCAGCACCTTGCCGTCGAGAACGATGGCGAAGGGACGGCCGACATTCGCCCGGGTGATATCGGCGAACTGGCGCGCACCGGTCGAATCGAAGGTGAAGGAGACGATCGGCTCGTTGGTGTTCTGGTCGAAGCCGGCCTTGGCGTCGGCGAGCCTGTCGCCTGATATCTCGACCCGGTCCTCGACGGGATAGCGGTTCTCGTCATTGGCGCCCGGCAGGATGCTCACGCCGCGCGGCGCGGTGCCGTTCGGATCGACATTGTCGGCGAGCATGTGGAAGCTCATCTGCGCCGTCGAGCCGAGAAGCTGCCTGAGACGCGTCGGGTCCTGGAGGCCCGGAAGCTGGACGAGGATGCGGTCGCCGCCGACGCGCTGGATCAGCGGCTCGGCGACGCCGACCTGATCGACGCGACGCCGGATGACCTCAAGGCTCTGCTCGACGGCCGCGTTCATGCGCTCCTGAAGCCCGGCTTCGGTGAGCGCGACGGTGATGGTCGTGCCTGACGTGCTGACGTCGATGTCCGCCTGGCCGGTCGCGAAACCGAGCGAAACGGTCGGCGCCGCGATATTGCGGATTTCCGGCAGGACCTTTTGCAAGGCCTCCTCGTCCGGCAGCGAGACGACGACGTTCGTCCCGTCCAGCCGCGCGGCGGACGTTCGCTGCCCTTCGCGGCGCAGGATGGCGCGGATGTCGTTGATGACGACGTCGAGCCGCGCCTTGCGGAGTGCGGCGGCATCCACCTCGAGAACGAGATGCGACCCGCCGCGCAGGTCAAGGCCCAGCGTCACGGGATTGGCCGGGAGAAACTGCCCGAAGCTCTGCAGCGCGGACGGTGGAAGGATGTTGGGTATCGCGGTCAGGATACCGAAGAAGATGATGGCGATATAGGTCGCGAGCGACCATTTGGACGTGCGCATGGAGGTTCCAGTTCGATGACGCCGCGCGGGACGGAGACCGCGCCGGCTGCAGAAAGGTCAGTTCGTGGGAAAAGGCCTCAGCCGCGAAGAACGGGCGGCGCGCGCGTCAGGAAATGGTGCGAGCGTGTCTCGCCGGGACGAAGGCCACCGACGGCAATCGCCGTGAAATCGCCGCTCTGCGGAAGGCTCCAGGCAGGAGCGGCTTCAGCGACGAAGAGCGCCTTGCCGCTGCCATCGCTACCCGAATGGGACAACCACTTGGCAAAGCGCCGCTCGATGCTGCTGCTTGCCGGAAGCCCGGAATCGGCGCCGGAAGTTCCGCCCAGCGCGAAAGGCGTGCGCGGAAGGACTCCGCGATGCGGGTGGCCACGAACGCGGCGCGCAGCCGCTCGA
>CAMPIK010000386.1 GCA_946886325.1 uncultured Shinella sp. | reverse complement strand
CTTGCGGCGCTGGCCGTGCTGGCCGGGGCCGTATTCGCGGCGGTTGACCGGGGACTTCGGGCGGCCCCAGATGTTCTCGCCCATGCGGCGGTCGATTTTATACTTGGATGAAGCGCGCTTGCTCATCGCATTTCCTTTCAAAGTGTTGCACCGGTCTGTTGCCAGACCGGTTCAAGGAAACACGCCCTCCTCTGAACTCCGATTTAGGGGTTCTGACAGGTCTCTCACGATACGCGACCGGAGACACCACGGGACATGTCAAATGAAACACCGGACATTTCTGCCCGGCGTTGAGGCGGTCTTTAGGGAATTTCCAAAAGCTTGTCAACGCATCTTGCCAGACGGCCCCGGCCTTCCTACCTAGCGCTCACGCAGCGCCGGGCCCCTCTGACGTGTGATTGCCGGATGCCCCGTGATGTCGGAGCTGCGAGTGCCAACATATCCGGCGAAGGAAACCCTTAGATGGATTTTCTTTGGCTCGACTTCCAGGGGACCGCCGTATGGATGTGGTTCTCTTTCCTCGCCATCGTGCTCGCCCTCCTCGCCCTCGATCTCGGCGTTCTCCACAAGGAGAACAAGGAAATCGGCATTCGCGAGAGCCTTCTCCTCTCCGCCTTCTACATAACGCTCGGCGTCGCCTTCGGCGGCTTCGTCTGGTGGCAGTCCGGCGCGCAGGCCGGTATCGAATATCTGACCGGTTTCGTCGTCGAGAAAAGCCTCGCGATGGACAATATCTTCGTCATCGCGATGATCTTCGGTTATTTCGCGATCCCCCGGCAATACCAGCATCGGGTGCTTCTCTACGGCATCCTCGGCGTGATCGTGCTGCGCGGCATCATGATTGCGGCCGGCGCCGCCATCGTCGACAACTATGGCTGGGTGCTCTACCTCTTCGCCGCCTTCCTGATCTTCACGGGCGTGAAGATGCTGTTTGCGGCGGAAGAGGCCTATGACGTGGCCTCGAACCCGCTGCTGAAGTTCCTCAGAAAGCGCCTGCCCGTCACCGAGCAACTGCATGGCGACCGTTTCACCGTTCGCCAGGCGGACCCGCGGACGGGCCGGATGCGCACCTTCGTCACGCCGCTGCTGCTGGCGCTGGTGCTGGTGGAGTTTGCCGACCTCGTCTTCGCCGTCGATTCGATCCCGGCGATTTTCGCGATCACCACCGACCCCTTCATCGTCTACACCTCGAACATCTTCGCGATCCTCGGCCTGCGCGCGCTTTATTTTGCGCTCTCCGCCCTGATCCACCGCTTCGCCTATCTGAAATATGCGCTGGCGACGGTGCTGATCTTCATCGGCTCGAAGATTTTCGTGGCGGATATGCTGGGCCTTGCGAAGATCCCGCCCATGCTGTCGCTGTCGATCACGATCGCCATCCTGGCAGCCGGCATCCTCGGTTCGCTCTGGGCAACCCGCAATGACGACACCAAGGTCGTGACCGACGAGGCCTGATCACGCGGCCGCATCACGCGCTGCGGCGCCGGGATCGGATGCATCGGCATCCCCCGGCGCCGTTCGCATACGAGATCCGGAAAGGTGGCGATGCGCGACCGCCATCATCCGGCGCTGGCATGGACATGCAACTTCTGATAAATTCGGCGACAATTCTCTTGCTTTGCGATGAATGACCTTCGGCCAACCGCCCGGCACTGCCGGCTGCGAACAGGGAGTCCCGGCATGGCATTCTACAAGACCCTCAGGAAGGAATCGCTCTATCCGCGCGGCACCGATCAGCCCGGCCAGGCCGGCTGGATCGCAGACAGGCTCCTGCGCCTGCGCGCGCTGATGAACGGACAGATCACCTCGCGCCGTCGCCCCAACTCGCTGATCATCGGCTCGTGGAACATCCGGCATTTCGACGGCGGGCGAAAGCGGCTTGACGAAAGCTATCACTATATCGCCGAGATCATCGACCATTTCGACATCTGCGCGCTGCAGGAGGTCAAGGACAGCGAGGCCGTGGACCGGCTGATGCGGCTGCTCGGCCCGAACTGGACCTATTTCATCAATGACAGTTCCGGACCGGGGCGCGGCAACCACGAACGCATGGCTTTCCTCTTCAACAGGAACCGCGTCTTCTTTCGAAACCTGATCGGAGAGTTGGTGCTATCGAAAGGCGTCTTGCCCGGCGACGAGCAGGTCGGCCGGACACCGTTCTTCGCAGCCTTTCAGGCCGGCTGGTTCAAGTTCACCCTCTGCTCGGCACATATCGTCTTCGAAGAGACAGCCGGCCGGCCGCTCAGGCGCGACGAGATCGCGGCGGTTGCCAAAATCCTCGATCAACGCGCCAAGGAAACCGGCGAGGTGCATGTCTTCCTCGGCGACATGAACATCGAGAACGACGAAGACGACGGCATGGCAGCGCTGCGCGACAACGGCTTTACCGCCGTGCCGTTCGGCCCGACCAGCCTTTCCGGCGACAAGCATTACGACCAGATCGCCTTCACCGGCGCCGATACGCAGACGAAGTGGCTGAACCAGAGCGTGGTAAAGTGGCAGGAGGCGGTCTTCACCGACGGTGAAGCGGCCGCCTATGAGGCGATCGCCATCGCGATCCGTGAGCCGCCGGACCAGGGCAAGCCCTATACGAACTGGGCACGGAGCTATCGCGACTGGCGCACGCACGAAATGTCCGACCACCTGCCGGTCTGGATCGAGATGGAGGTCGATTATTCCAACGACTACCTGCTGGAAACCCGCGCGCTCGCGCCGGGTGTTGAGGCATAGCGGGATACCTATTCCGCCGCCTGCGGCGTAGCACCGGGGTCTGCGGCATCCGCCGCACCCGGCGCCGTCTCGCAGCCGAGGTCCGGGAAGGCGACGATGCGCCGGCCGGCCGCATCGCTGTGCACCACGATCAGGCCCTGCTCCTCGAAATAGCCGAGCAGCCGGCGGGCGCGGCGGGCGGAATGCGTGCCGTAAGCGCGTGCGATCATCGCATCAGACGGGCAGGCAAGGCCACGCACCGCCGCCTGCGCCACGAGCAGAAAGACGCCTTGCAGGTCCTCCGTGACGCCGCGCGACAGATCGAGCGCCCTCGCCCAAAGGTCGGTCGCGGCAGTCTCGGCATCGACGCCCGATCGCGCCACCGCCATCTTGCGACGGAATGCGGGCAAGGACAGCGGTGCGCCGGGCACGCGGCGGATGCGGCAGCGCACGAGGAAATCCTGGAACAGTTCCGCATCCGCGCGGAAGGCTGCACCCGGATTGTCGAGGATCTCCGCCAGCACCTGATCGAGCAGTGCCGCGCGGTCCTCCGGCGACATTTCGGGCGCCGCGACCTTCGGCTGCTCCGGTGCCGCATCCGGCCGCGCCCGCGACAGTTCGGCAAGAATGTCCGTCGTCGGTCGTGGCGCAGGCGGCGCGCGGCGAACGAGCGGCCGGGTGAATTCGTCCGGGTCCGGCGTGAAGATCAGGTCCTCGACGTCCTGCGGCGCTTCCGGCAGCGGCATCAGCTTGGGACTTGTCGAGCGGGCCGAGGTCTCGACCGGACCGATCGTTACCGGCAGCGGACGGCGCGACAGCGCCGGCCCGAGCGCCACGAAGGAACCGCGCTGCAGATCGCGGAACATTTCCGCCTGCCTGCGGTCCATGCCGAGCAGGTCGGCGGCGCGCGCCATGTCGATATCGAGGAAGGTGCGCCCCATCAGGAAGTTCGACGC
>CAMPIK010000385.1 GCA_946886325.1 uncultured Shinella sp. | reverse complement strand
CCGCAACGAGCGCATTGCCCAGATCCGCTACCTCAAGGAACGTGTGCAGGGCTACGGGCTGGAAGGCGGTGCGATCTCCGGTGCGGAGGAATTTGCGCTTGCCGAGCCGCCGTCGCCGGAGGACTATATCCTGATGGGCGACTTCAACATGGTGCCGGAATCGCCGGAATATTGCGCCATGGCGGGCGATGTCGACGGCTTCTACGGCCGCCAGATCCGCGCCGGCAACCCGGTCGACGTGCTGGCCGGCCTCGGCAAGCGCCATTCGGCGAGCTACACCTGGATCGATCCCAAGGACAACGGTCACCGCATGCTCCTCGACTACTGTTTCATCAGCCACGGCCTGCTCGAGCGCCTGACCGATGCCTGGGTGGACGAAACCGCCTTCGGCTCGGACCACCTGCCCGTCTGGTTCGAGCTTTCCTGACGATGACCTTATAGATGCCGGCGCCCGGTTGACCGGGCACCGGTAGATCAGTCTTGCCGCATTATCCAGCCGAAGCGACTTCGCTTCGGCTGGACTTGCTTCAGCGGCGTGGCGCCGCCGGGCGAAAATCGCCGGGTGAAAGCCGCGTCTCGATATGCGCCACCATCGCGTTGCGGCCGGCCGAGAAGATCTCGCCGCAGCCGATGACCCGGAAGCCGCTTGCCTCCTGCACCTTCAGCGAGGCCGGATTGTCGGCGAAGACCCCGGAATGGATGTCCGTGCCCGGCATGCGCATCAGGAAGCGGCCGACCGTCGCCTGCACCGCCTCGCTCATATAGCCGCGCCGCCAGAAGAAGCGGTTCAGCCAGTAGCCGAGATGCCATTCCGCGCCCTGCCGCTCGATCGAGACGCAGCCGATATGCACCTCGTCGCCGGTGGTGACGGCAAGGATCCAGCCGGGCACGAGCCCGGCTGTGACGAGATTCAGCCATTCGGCCGCATCCTGCCGGTCATAGGGCACCGGCACGCGGGCGAGCATGCGCGAAACCGCGTAGTCGCCAAGCGACTGGGCGATCGCCTCGGCATCCGACATCCGGTGCGGACGAAGGACGAGGCGCGCCGTCGCGATCGTCGGGCAGGCGCCCGGATCGGTCGCAAGCGGCGCCATGGCTTCGGGACGCATCGCGTTCATCGCATGCCTCCCCAGCTCTTCAGCGAAACCCAGGTGCGCCGGTCGAGCCGGTACCATTCGACCGGCACCATGCCGCCGACGGCAAGGCTCTGGATCATGCCGGTCGCCTGGAACTGGAAGCCGCACTTCTGGATGACCCGGCGCGACGGGATGTTCATGACCCGGCAGCGCGCATCGATCTGCTCGACGTCGCGGGTGCGGAAGACCATGTCGGTCAGCGTCTGCGCCGCCTCGGTGGCAAAGCCCTTGTTCCAGAAGGGTTCGCCCAGCCAGTAGCCGAGCTCGACCGTGCGGCCGTCCTCGTGCGGTTCGATCCCGCAGCAGCCGAGGAACGCGCCGGTGTCCGCCTTGGTGATCGCATAGACGCACTTGCCGATCCCGCCGGCCTTCGTGCGTCGTACGAAGTCAGCCGCGTCCGCAACCGTGTAGGGGTGCGGCATGCGGGCGACCATCGTGGCGATGTTGGCGTTGTTGGCGAGATGGGCAAGGGCGTCGATGTCGTCTTCGTGCGGGGCTCTCAAGACCAGCCGCTCGGTCAGCAATATCGGGCAGTCGCTTCTCGACCGTTCCGGCCTTGGCCGTTCGCCGGGAGACCGTGATTGGTCTTCCCTCAACAATTCGCTCTGCATGGTTTCGTCCTCCAAAAGCAAAAAGGGAGATGGGTATTGCCCCATCTCCCCTGTTGTCTGGACTGAAACCTTGCGCGTCAGCCGGGTCGATGAGACGCCGGCTGTTTTAAAGCGCTACCGGCTTATTCCGCTGCTTCCGCTTTCGGCATCACGGACACGTAGACGCGGCCGTTGGCTTTCGTGCGGAAATTCACATTGCCGGCCGTGAGCGCAAAAATCGTGTGGTCCTTGCCGAGGCCGACGTTCTGACCCGGATGCCACTTCGTGCCGCGCTGACGGACGATGATGTTGCCTGCGATGACGTTCTCGCCACCGAACTTCTTGACGCCAAGGCGCTTGGACTCGGAATCGCGACCGTTGCGCGAGGAACCGCCAGCTTTCTTGTGTGCCATGGGAGTGCTCCTTTACCTTGTCCTGATCTTACTCGGCGGCAGCTTCGGCAGAGGCCTCGGCCTTCTTGGAAGATGCCTTCTTGGCCTTGGCTCCACCGGCGCCCGCGATGTCCACGATGCGGACGGTCGTCTGGTGCTGGCGGTGGCCGCGGATGCGCTTCGAGTTCTGGCGGCGGCGCTTCTTGAAGGAAATGACCTTCTTGGCGCGGCCGTGCTCGACGACTTCAGCCGTCACGAGCGCGCCTTCGACGAAGGGCGCACCGATCGTGGCATCGGCGCCGACGCCGACCATCAGGACTTCGGTGAATTCGATCTTGTCGCCGGCATTGCCTGCAAGCTTCTCGATCGTGACGACGTCGTTTGCCGCCACGCGATACTGCTTACCGCCGGTCTTGATGACTGCGAACATTTTTTATCCTTTCATGTTCGTTCCGGCTCTCCGCCTCATCAAGAAGCAGGGCCGTCTTTTTGCCAGTCGTTGAGCGGCCGGAAGGGCCGCCGGTGAAGACGATCTGTTGCGAAGAGCTCGAAAGGAGACCACAATATATCGCCGGAGCGGCAAGGACAGACCTTTGCCACGTCACCTTGCGCAATAGGTGAGCCGCGCGAAACTGTCAAGACGATTTGCCGCGTCCCGGCCAGATTTCGTCACGCGCGCGTCACGAGCCCTCTTGCAAGGCCTCGCGACAGCCGCTATGTACCCGGCGCGCTCAAGAGCGCCAACCGGCATGCGGAGAGGTGGCAGAGCGGTTGAATGCACCGCACTCGAAATGCGGCATGCCTGCAAGGGCATCGGGGGTTCGAATCCCCCCCTCTCCGCCATTATCTGACTTCGCGCTGCCGCCCTTCGGGCTTCGCTCCAGTCGGGGCCTCGCATATGCTCGGACGGCCCTTGGCCTTGCGAACCCCGTGGGTTCGAAATGTCTCCGCGATGTTCCGCCAGCCCGCCTTGTGTCCGACCCCGAGACATAAGTAACAGATTGTCCCAAAGACATCGGTGATAAGTTCGTTACAAACGCCTTGGCTTGCCAGCGTTCTTCAGAGTCGTGACGACCGGGACCGGAAAACGAGACTTTGGAAAGGTGCGCAATCAGGCGCCAAAGTCGATTACTCCAGCGACTTCCGGATGAATGTCGAGGTTGCGGACGGCGATCGACGCGCCGCGCTCTTCCTGACGTGAAGCAAACCGCGAAGACTCACGCAAAGACCGCCGTGGCGCCGATGACGAAGGCGATGGCGGCTCCGACGGCTGTGCCGACGACCCTTTTGCTTTTCGCAAGCGCCGCAATGCAGAGGAGAATGTAGTAGGTGAGGTTCAGGCACGCCCAAAGGGCGATATCCGGTAGCGGCCAGGGCGTCGTGAAGGCGGCGTGTGCGGGCGGGATCTGGGTCAGCAGGTTGCTGGCGAGCACGCAGAAGGCGACTTCGCGCCGGTGCTCCATGATGTGGTTGTCGAGCGTGTCGGTCTCGGTGGCCTTCGGGAAGACCTGGGTGGCGGCGAAATAGTAGAGCAGGGCGACGAGCGCCA
>CAMPIK010000384.1 GCA_946886325.1 uncultured Shinella sp. | reverse complement strand
CGCCGGCGAATAGGCGCCCATGCCGCCGGTGTTCGGCCCGGTATCGCCGTCGCCGACGCGCTTGTGGTCCTGCGCGGAGCCGAACGGAAGGGCGTTAACGCCGTCGCAGAGGCAGAAGAAGCTCGCTTCCTCGCCGTCGAGAAAAGCCTCCACCACCACTTCCGCGCCGGCCGCGCCAAAGGCGCCGTCGAAACAGTCGTCGATGGCGGCAATCGCCTCGTCGATGGTCATGGCGACCGTCACGCCCTTGCCGGCGGCAAGACCGTCCGCCTTGATGACAATCGGCGCACCTTGTTCGCGCACATAGGCACGGGCGGCATCGGCCTCAGTGAAGCGCTGGTAGGCGCCGGTCGGGATAGCATACTTCCGGCAGAGATCCTTGGTGAACCCCTTCGAGCCCTCAAGCTGCGCCGCGGCCGCAGACGGGCCGAAGACGGCGATGCCTGCGGCGCGAAGCACATCGGCAAGGCCTGCGACAAGCGGCGCTTCCGGCCCGACGACGACGAAGGTGACGGCGGATTCGGCGCAGAACGCCGCGACGGCCGCGTGATCGTCGATATCAAGCGAGACGATCGACGCGCATTCCGCAATGCCCGGATTGCCTGGCGCGGCGTAAAGCGTGGTGAGAAGCGGCGACTGGGCGAGCTTCCAGGCCAGCGCATGTTCGCGCCCGCCGGATCCGATCAACAGAACGTTCATGCCTCAAAAACCCCTTCGCCGCTGGATGCTCGCGGGTTAAGGGGCGTCCGGCCAAAAATCAAGCCCGCGCGGTGCCATGGCCACAGTCATAGAGTAGCCGGCCCCTTCTCCTCGACATCGAGGCCGAGGGACGATAGCGCCACATCGACCACATGAACGTCCTCGTACCAGCCGTCGTCCTCCACCATCGGGCTTTCGGTGGCCGCGCGCTGGAGCGCGCGTGCGTCGTCCCGCAGTTTCGTCAGGCGTTTGATCTTCTCGGCCCGCGTCGCCGTGTCGTCGTCGCGGATCGCGCGAACTCTCAGTTCCATCGTGCTGACGGTCATGGCGTTGTCTCCTGATTGCAACATCATAACGTTTGCCGGCTGCGGTCGTTCCCCGATCGGGCCGCCACCGGTTGCCACGCCGTTAGCCGGGCGGTAACCAAACAGGGCTAGGTTCGGCACCGGTCGAAAGGCCGGCCGGTACGGCATGATGCCCCCGTGGCGAGTTTTGACAGAGGTTGTTCGCATGCGTCTTCTTTCCGCCCTGACCGTCTGCGCGCTTCTCGCCGCTCCCCATGCCGCGACGGCCGCCGAACAATGGTGGTCCGGCGACTGGTACCTGAAGCTCGGGGCTGCGGGCTTTGCGGCGCCGCGCTACGAGGGGTCGAAGGACTACATGTTCCAGGCGACGCCGATGATCTCGCTCGGCAAGGCCGGCAACGTGGTGCGCTTCTCCTCGCGCAACGACGGCCCGTCCTTCGCGCTCATCGACACGGGCGCCTTTCGCGCCGGCGCCACCGGCAAGCTGATCATGCCGCGCGACAAGGACGATTCGGCCGACCTCCGTGGCCTGAAGCCGGTCAAGTTCGGCGTCGAGGCCGGCGCCTTCGCCGAAGTCTATCCGACCGACTGGGTGCGGCTTCGCGGCGAGGTCCGTCACGGCATCCGCAGCCATTCCGGCGTCGTCGCCGATCTCTCGGCCGATGCCTTCACGGATGTCCGCCCGGACGTTCGCATTTCCGCCGGCCCGCGCCTGACGCTCGCCTCCAACGACGTCATGGACACCTATTACCGCGTGACGCCGAAGCGGGCAGCGCGTTCCGGTCTCTCGGCCTACAACCCTGAAGGCGGCGTGCAGTCGGCAGGCGTCGGCGCGGCCATCACCTGGCAGGCGACCGACAAGATCGAGACATCCGCCTTCGCCGAATACAAGCGCCTGATGGGACCGGCAGCCGATTCGAGCCTCGTCAAGGAGCGTGGCTCCCGCGACCAGTTCCTGATCGGCCTCTCTGCCACCTATCGCTTCGATTTCTCGATCCCGTGACGGTCGACAACGCCGGCCATGCTTGACCGGCGCCGAAGCACTTGCCAAACAGGCACATGAGCCAGACTTCTCCCGACAGCGGCCGCGTCTCCGACGCGCCGTCCGACAATTGGGTCTATCGCGTGCTGCCGCGCGCGGCCTGGCCCTATGCCCAGCTTGCGCGCTGGGACCGGCCGATCGGCTGGCAACTGCTGATGTGGCCCTGTTTCTGGTCGGCGGCGCTCGCCGCCAATGTCTCGCACCGGCTGGCGACGCTCGATACGGCCGATTTCGCACTCTATCTCGCGCTCTTCCTGATCGGCGCCATTGCCATGCGCGGCGCGGGCTGCACCTATAACGACCTCGTCGACCACGAGATCGACATGGCGGTCGCGCGCACCCGCTCGCGGCCTCTGCCCTCGGGCCGGGTGACGCGCATGCAGGCCAAGGTCTTCATGGCGGCCCAGGCGCTCGCCGGTCTCGTCGTGCTGCTGCAGTTCAACCTCTTCACGATCCTGCTCGGCATCGCGTCGCTGGCGATCGTCGCTATCTATCCCTTCGCCAAGCGCTTCACCGACTGGCCGCAATTCTTCCTGGGTCTCGCCTTTTCCTGGGGCGCGCTGATGGGCTGGGCTGCGGAATTCGGCACGCTCGCGCTCGCGCCGCTGGTGCTCTATGCCGCCGCCATCGCCTGGACGATCGGCTACGACACGATCTATGCGCATCAGGACAAGGAAGACGATGCGCTGATCGGGGTGCGCTCGACCGCGCGCCTTTTCGGCGAGCATACCCGCCGCTGGCTGGTCGGGTTCTACGGGCTGACGGTGCTGCTGCTTGCCATCGCCTACCTGCTCGCCGGCGTCGGCATCCTCGCCTTTGCGGGCCTTGCGATCGCGGCACTTCTGCTGGCCTGGCAGATCGTCACGCTCGACATCGACGACGGCGAACAGTGCCTCGCGCTCTTCAAGTTCAACAATGTCGTCGGACTGATCGTCTTTCTCGGCCTCATGGCAGCCTTGCCCTTCGCCTGAGCGGGTCAGAGAACCTCGCTGCTGCGGCGCGGGCGCTGCGGATTGCGCGGGCCGTGCCGGGACGGGTGGACCGGCAGTTCGAAGCTGCGCCGGGGCGGCCGTCCGCGCTCGATGAGGGCGGCGTCGAGGGCTTTGATGCGCCGGGCCAGCGTGCGGACAAATCTCTTCATGGCGTCATCCCTTCCAGTCTGCCGGGCCTCGCTCGGGCCCGTGTCGTGGAAGCCATGTCGCATGGCGAGGCGCGGTAACCTGTATCCGCGGGAACAGGGCGCAGACACGAAAGAACCGGCCACGTCGCCGACGGGCCGGTTCCAATGTCTGGCTGAATTTCGCGGTCTATCGGCGGGCGATGATCTCGCGGCCGTCGATCTTCATCGCAACACCCATCTTGCCGGTGGAGCGGCGAACGAGGAAACGCGGGCGACGGTCGGCGAAATAGGAATGCCGGCGGCGCGCCTTCGTCGGCCGGGTGGCGAGGTCGCCGAGATGGTCTTCCAGCGGTCGGGCGATGCCGTCGGCCTCCACCATCAGCATCGGAATGCGATAGGCCTCGGCCCAACCGCGCCAATCGGCGGCGATGTCGCAGAGGTCGTGCGCGACGAGAAGCGGAATGCAGAGGTCCGGATCGTCGTGGTGCAGTTCAAGCGTCACGGTGACGTCG
>CAMPIK010000383.1 GCA_946886325.1 uncultured Shinella sp. | reverse complement strand
AGCATCGAGTAGCGCTTGGAGCGGATGCCGAGCGTGCCGGCGGAAAGGTCGGCGTCGAGGCCGATCGCCTTGGTGAAGGCGGCGTCCCAGTCGGCGAGGAAGCGCAGCTTGCCCGCAGCGCCCGTATGGTTCGCCCAGGCGCCCATGACATGGTGGTCGTTGACGGCGATCACCATGATGTCGTCCACGCCCTTGGCGAGGATCGCATCGCGATTGTCGAGATAGCCCGGCAGGTGGTTCAGCGAGCAGGTGGGCGTGAAGGCGCCCGGCACCGCGAAGAGCACGACGCGCTTGCCCTTGAAGAGGTCTTCGGTCGAGACCTCCGCCGGTCCGTCCGGCGTGCGCTCCTTGAGCTTCAGATCGGGCAGCTTGTCTCCAACGGCAATCGTCATGGTCGTTCTCCTCTCCGGCGGGTCCGGCCCGCGTGCGTTGCGCTGCAATATAGGGGTTGGTCAGTCGATGACAAGCGGGCTTTCCATCGTCTCCTCACCGCTGCTGATGGTAAGGAGAACCTCGGTTTGCGCAAGGTCGGCGGACTTCGGCTTGTAGATGACAGGCACCGTCGCGGTGAACGCGCCATCGGTGGTCGGAACCGTCTCCGCCACGCCGAACTGGATGCCGTTCGCAGACAGGAAGACATCGGGCAGCCCGCCGTCATCGCCGGGTGCCTCGAACGAAATCCGAAGGGATTTTGCGTCCTCGCTCCAGGCGGCAGACAGCGGCCGAAAGCCGTCGCGGGCCGGGCCGGGCAGGCGCTCTTCCGCCGCAGCGACGGCGGTTTCCTCCAGCGGATTGGTGAATGTCTCGCCGCTTGTGTCCGCCGTGAGTTCGGCCTGGAGCGGGATGCAGATGTCGCTGCAGATGCCGAGGAAGACGGAGGCCGCGACCTTGCCGCTGGCATTCGGTCCAAGCTTCAGCGTTATCGGCAGGCCCACGGACCGGTCATAGCCGGTATAACGCGTCACCCCGTCGTCGAAATGCTTCGGAACCGGAAAGCCGATCGTCTCGAGCGAGACGCCGCTCTCCTCGGAAATCGCAACAGACGGCGGGATTCCGCTCTCGCCGGGGTCGCGCCAATAGGTCTTCCAGCCGTCGTCCAGCTGGATGTCGAGCATCGCGCGCATCTCGCCTTCCGGAGAGGCTGGAAGCACGACCAGCCGAACCCGGCCGCCCTCGGTCTCCGCCCAATCGGACGTCGCCGCCGCCGCGTTGCCGGCGGTTCCGGCGAGGAGGGCAAGCGCGAGGAGATGACGAAACCAGAATTGTACCATGCCTTCCATCTAGCGGGGCAAGGCGGCGCTTTCCAGCATCATTCGATCATGCCGGATCATAAATGCTTGATCGCCGGACGGACCGACCTAGTTGCTTGAGGATAGATTCTTGACGCCCGGTCCATCGCGGCCAGGGTGCATTTTCGGAGAAACAGGCAGAAGGCACTTTTCATTTTGCGGTGAATTGGTAGGCTGTTTTATCATGGCGATGTCGGTACTGAAGAACAGGCGAGAACGCGGTTTTCTTGACGGTCATTTCCTGATCGCCATGCCGGGTATGCTCGACCAGAATTTCGAACGCACGGTCGTCTATATCTGCGCCCATTCCGATGACGGCGCCATGGGCTTCATCATCAACCGGCCGCAACAGCTGAGCTTCTCCGACGTGCTTCTGCATCTGGATCTGGTGGAGGAAGACGAAGTTATCCGCCTGCCGGGAGATACCCGTAATTTCCCAATTCGCGCCGGCGGTCCGGTCGAAAGCGGCCGCGGCTTCGTGCTGCACTCGGATGACTATCTCTCGGAATCGAGCATTCCGGTCAGCGATGCGATCTGCCTGACCGCGACGCTTGATATCGTCCGGGCGATCTCGCGCGGACGCGGTCCCGAGCGTGGGCTGATGATGCTCGGCTATGCCGGATGGGGCGCCGGCCAGATCGAAAACGAGATAGCGGCGAATGGCTGGCTGACCTGCCCGGCACTCGAAGACATGATCTTTGACACCGGCCTCGACGATAAATACGACCGCGTGCTGGCTTCGATGGGTATTGCGCCAGCAATGTTGTCGACCGAAGCCGGCCACGCCTGAGCGATTTTCCAGCCATCGCCGGAACAAGTTCCCCGCCGCGCCGTTTTCAGGCGGCATGAATGATCATGCGTCAGTTGAAGGAGTCCAGACGATGGGCAGCACCGGTGACAAGATCAAGGGCAGCGTGAACGAAGCAGCCGGCAAGGCGAAGCAGGCCGCAGGCAAGGCAACCGGCAACGACCGGATGCGGGCCGAAGGCGCTGGCCAGGAAGCCAAGGGCAAGACCCAGAAGGCCGTCGGCAAGGCCAAGGACACTGTCAAGGGCGCCGTCGATCGCCTGTGACGCGCCGACCACGTGACATTCAGATGCCCGCGACCGATTGTGGTTGCGGGCTTTCTTTACGGTCGGCGCAGCCTTGCGCCGACCCGTTTTTGCCGGGGGATCCATGAAGCTCTTCAGATGCCGGAACTGCGAGCAGACCATCCATTTCGACAACCGGGTCTGCGTTCGTTGCGGAGCGACGCTCGGTTTTCGGGCCGAGGATGTCGCGCTGCATGCCCTCGTGCCGGCCGGCGAGGGCCAATGGCAGGTCATCGGCGACGCACAGACGAACTATCGCTTCTGCGACAATGCCGCCATCGACGTCTGCAACTGGCTGGTGCGTGTCGACGAGGGGCATTCGCTTTGCGAAGCCTGCCGGCACAACCGCACGGTTCCGACGACCGACCCGGTCGGGCTCGGGCGCTGGCGAAAGATCTGCCAGGCGCAACGCCATCTCTTCTATTCGCTGCTGCGCTGGCGGCTGCCGCGCCCGACGCGCACCGACCGGCCTGACGGGCTGGTCTTCGATTTCCTCGCCGACGAGGTCGATGGCAACGGCAATATCGTGCCCGCCATGACAGGGCACGAGGATGGCTTGGTCAGCCTTCGCGCGGCGGAGGCCGATGATGCGGTGCGCGAGAGTGTGCGCGTGTCGATGAACGAGCCCTATCGCTCGCTTCTCGGCCATTTCCGGCACGAGGTCGGGCATTTCTACTGGACGCAACTCGTGCGCGACGATGCGACGCTGGCCGAGGCGCGGTCGCTCTTCGGCGACGAGACGGCAGACTACGCCGAAGCCCTTCGCCGCAACTACGAGCAGGGGCCACCGCCGGACTGGCCGGAGCGCTATATCAGCACCTATGCGAGCTGCCATCCGGCAGAGGATTTTGCCGAATGCTGGGCACACCTTTTCCACATCGTGGACACGCTCGAGACCGCGCGTGCCTTCGGGCTCAACACGGACCCGCTGGGGCATGAAGAACTGGAGGCGGCGGAAGTCACCTTCGACCCCTATCGCGCCCCGGACGCCGACCGGCTCGTCGAAGCCTGGATACCGCTCAGCGTCGCCATGAACGCGATCCAGCGCTCGATGGGACAGCCCGACAGCTACCCCTTCGTCATGCCGCCACCGGTTGTCGAAAAGCTGGATTTCATCAACCGGCTGATCCGCCGGGAGGGTGGGCAGTAGCTGGCGGGGAGCGGCGAATAGCGAGTAGCGAATAGCGAATAGTTATTTGCGATTAGAACGAAGCGGCTTGTGGCGATATCGCCAAAAATCGGGGCAGCCATAGACAGCCCCGATCGAAGCGGCGAACCTATTCGCTATTCGCTATTCGCTATT
>CAMPIK010000382.1 GCA_946886325.1 uncultured Shinella sp. | reverse complement strand
GCGCGTGAGGCCGAAGATCGCGCCGCGGGCGTCGGCGTCCCAGTGCGGCGCGCCTAGGCCGACGAAAGCCGGCACGAGATAGACCCGCTGGGTGTCGTCGGCCTTCGCGGCCAGTTCGCCGCTGTCGGCGGCCTTCGAGATCATCCTGGCGCCGTCGCGCAGCCATTGCACCGCCGCGCCGGCGATGAAGATCGAGCCTTCGAGCGCGTAGGTCGTCCTGCCGTTAAGGCGGTATGCGATCGTGGTCAGCAGCCGGCTCCTCGAGCGCACCATCTGGTCGCCGGTATTGAGCACCGCGAAGCAACCGGTACCGTAGGTCGATTTCATCATGCCCGGCTCGAAGCAGGCCTGGCCGATGGTCGCCGCCTGCTGGTCGCCGGCAACGCCGAGGATCGGGATTTCGGCCCCGAACAGCGCCTTTTCCGTCACGCCGAAATCGGCCGCGCAGTCGAGCACCTCGGGCAGCATGGCGGCTGGCACGCGCAGGATGTCGAGCAGTTCCTCGTCCCATGCATTGGAGCCGATATTGTACATCAGCGTGCGGCTGGCATTGGTCGCGTCGGTCGCAAAGGCCTTGCCGCCGGTCAGCCGCCAGATGAGGAACGTGTCGATCGTGCCGAAGCAGAGTTCGCCCTTGGCGGCACGCGCCCGCGCGCCCTTCACGTTGGCGAGCATCCAGGAGAGTTTGGTGCCGGAGAAATAGGGGTCGAGCAGCAGGCCGGTCTTCTTCGTAAAGGTCTTTTCCAGCCCCTGCCGCTTCAGCTTTTCGCAATAGGAGGCGGTGCGCCGGTCCTGCCAGACGATGGCATTGTGGATCGCCTTGCCGCTCTCGCGTTCCCAGACGACCACCGTCTCGCGCTGGTTGGTGATGCCGATCGCCGAAATGTCGGAGGCCTTGAGGTCGGCCTTCTTCAGCGCCGCCTTCACCGACCAGACGACGCTCTCCCAGATCTCCTCCGGGTCGTGCTCGACCCAGCCGGACTGCGGGAAATGCTGGGTGAATTCCTTCTGGCCGGAGCCGACGACTTTCTGATTCCGGTCGAAGACGATCGCCCGGCTGGACGTCGTGCCCTGGTCGATCGCGAGAATGTAGCCTGCCATGAACCCCTCCCGTTCCTGCCTCCGGGCCGCTCCCGACAACCCTTCGTTTCTTTCAATACGACATCAAAACGAATGTCAAAGGAAAACAAAACGCAAATCCGTGGGCCGGATTGCCTCTCCGTCAGCCTCCTTGGACCGCGCAATATCTGAACTGCCCGGCTCGCCCCAATCCGGTTGCATTTCGCAATTAGATTGTTGGTGTTCCGTCGATTGCGATACGCAATCGGCCGACAATCCGCAATGGATGGCACGCGCTGCAGGACGATCGTTTGGCCTGCCACAGGCGCCACCGGCAACCTGAAAGGAATCGCAGATTGCCGAAATTTCTCACGATCGGATATGGCGACCGGGCGGGATACGACAGGATATCGCAACCCCTCCGCGACGCCGCGCATGCCCAGGATGCGAAGTTGCTATCGGAGGGAGCGGTCATAGGCATCGCCGGCAGACCGGTGCAGGTTCGCAATCCGGAGGCGGCGGGCGCCGAGACGCGGGACGGTCCGTTCATGTCCTCCGCCCTGCCGGTTGCCGGTTTTGCGATCATCGAGGCTGCCGATCTGGCGGAGGCCGTCGAAAAGGTATCCGGTGTTCCCTGCGCTATTGCTCATGGAGTCGTCGAGGTGTGGCCGATGGAATAAGACGGTGATCGCCGAGCGGCCCCCACCGCAGACGACCGTGTCGATCTCCGGTCAACGCGTGTTCTGCGCGCCTGATCGGCGGTGCCTTTGCCGCCGCCCTCTCCCGCCAAAAACCCGATTGTCATCGCCGGATGTTTGCGCGTAGGCTGCTGCAACGCAGCACGAACCGGCGCGACAGACCGCCGGCGCATGAAACGGGAGTGCATGACATGAAGAGTGTGGTCGTCACCGGGTCCACCAGCGGCATCGGGCTCGCGATCGCAACCGCCTTTGCCGAACAGGGCGCCAATGTCGTCATCAACGGCTTCGGCCCGCTGACCGAGATCGAGGCGATCCGCGAGAGGCTCGAAAGCCTCGGCGGCGGCAAGGTCATCTACCATCCCGCCGACATGACGAAGCCGCACGAGATTTCAGACCTGATCGAAACCGCCGTCGAGGAATTCGACGGCGTCGACGTGCTCGTCAACAATGCGGGCATCCAGCATGTCGAGAAGATCGAGGATTTCCCGGTCGAGAAATGGGACCAGATCATCGCGATCAATCTGTCCAGTTCCTTCCACACGATCCGCGCGGCGATCCCGCACATGAAGCGCAAGGGTTTCGGCCGCATCATCAATGTCGCCTCCGCCCACGGCCTCGTCGCCTCGCCCTTCAAGTCCGCCTATGTCGCGGCAAAACATGGTATCATGGGCCTGACGAAGACGGTCGCGCTGGAGATCGCCGAAGACGGCATCACGGCGAACGCAATCTGCCCCGGCTACGTGCTGACGCCGCTCGTCGAGAAGCAGATCCCCGACACGGCCAAGGCGCGCGGCATCAGCGAGGCTGAGGTGAAGTCTGATGTCATGCTGAAGTTCCAGCCGACCAAGGAATTCGTCGCCGTCGAGGAAGTGGCCGCCGTCGCGCTGTTCCTGGCAAGCGACGCGGCCAAATCGATCAACGGCACGCATATCTCCGTCGATGGCGGCTGGACGGCGCAATAGAAGGACACGCATGAGCACGGACACTCGCAGCATTGCTGGCAGCATCCGCTTCGTCCTGAATGGCGAGGACATCGCCCTTCGCCACGTGTCGCCGACGGCCACGCTGCTCGACTGGCTGCGGCTGCGCTGCCGCCTGACGGGAACGAAGGAGGGCTGTGCGGAGGGCGACTGCGGCGCCTGCACCGTGCTTGTCGGACGCCTGCTCGAAGGCCGGCTCGTTTATGAAAGCGTCAATGCCTGCATCCGCCTGCTCGGCTCGCTGAACGCCACCCATGTCGTCACGGTGGAGCATCTGGCCGCAAAGGACGGGACGCTCCATCCCGTGCAGCAGGCGATGGTCGACGAACACGGCTCGCAATGCGGCTTCTGCACGCCCGGCATCGTCATGTCGCTCTATGGCCTCTGGCTCGGCAATGCGAGCCCCAGCCGACCGGAGATCGAGAAGGCGCTGCAGGGCAATCTCTGTCGCTGCACCGGCTACGAGCCGATCGTGCGCGCCGCGGAGCGGGCCGCCGAACATCGCCCGGCCGCCGTCTTCGACCCGCTGGAGCGTTTTCGCGACGAGATGATGGAACGGCTGGACGCGCTCGCCCCGCAGGCAACCATCCGTGTTTCCGACGGCGAGGGCCGCGTGATCGTGCCGGCTTCGGTCGAAGACCTCGCCGAGGTGCTCGCGGAAGAACCGTCCGCCACCATCGTTGCCGGTTCCACCGATGTCGGCCTCTGGGTGACGAAACAGTTCCGCGACCTGAACCCGGCCGTCTTCATCAATCATCTCGGCGAATTGCAGATGATCGAGCATGGCCCGGCCGGCGTCACCATCGGCGCCGGCGTCACCTATAGCCAGGCCTTCGACGCGCTCTGTCGCGCCGTCCCGGCGCTTGGCCCCCTGATCGACCGCATCGGCGGCGCGCAGGTGCGCAACATGGGCACGATCGGCGGCAACATCGCCAACGGCTCGCCGATC
>CAMPIK010000381.1 GCA_946886325.1 uncultured Shinella sp. | reverse complement strand
AGCCGGGATCGCCGACGAGGACGCAGCCCCGAGCGCCGAGCGCTTTCAGCTGCGAAAGGCCGGCATCGACCAGCGCCGATCCAATGCCCTCTTTCTGATGCGGCGGCTCGACGGAAATCGGACCCAGGCCGAACCAGTCCTTTGATCCGTCCGAAATCGCCACCGGCGAGAAGGCGACATGGCCGACAACCGAACCATCCATCTCCGCCACCAGCGACAGCGTCAACGCGCCAGCGATGCGCAGCCGATCGACGATCGCCGGTTCCGATCCGTCGCTGTAGGGCATACCGGCGAAGGCGCGCACGGTCAGGGCGTGGATCGCATCGACGTCCTCCGGCCGCTCGTCGCGGATGATCATTCGACCGTAACGGACTTTGCGAGATTGCGCGGCTGGTCGACATCAGTGCCCATGAAGACGGCCGTGTGATAGGCGATCAGCTGGATCGGCAGCGAATAGATCATCGGCGCGATGACCTCGTCGACATTGGGCAGGACGATCGTCGCCATGGTCTGAAGCTTCGAGGCGGCAGCACCGCGTTCGTCGGTGATGAAGATGATGCGGCCGCCGCGGGCGGCGACCTCCTGCATGTTCGACACGGTCTTTTCGAAGAAGCGGTCGTGCGGCGCGATCACGATGACAGGCATGTTTTCGTCGATCAACGCGATCGGCCCGTGCTTCAGCTCGCCGGCCGCATAGCCCTCTGCGTGGATATAGGAGATTTCCTTGAGCTTCAGCGCCCCTTCCATCGCCAGCGGATAGCTGGTGCCGCGGCCGAGATAGAGCACGTCACGGCATTTCGAAAGGTCGCGGGCGAGATGCTCGATCGTCGGCTGGATGCTGTTCAGCACCCGGCTCATGATGCGCGGCATCTCGGCCAGATTGCGCACCAGCGCCTTTTCCTCTGCCTCGGAGATCGTTCCGCGAGCACGGCCTGCGCCGATCGCGAGGGACGCAAGCACCGAGAGCTGGCAGGTGAAGGCCTTGGTCGAGGCGACGCCGATTTCGGGACCGGCGAGAATCGGGAAGACGGCATCCGATTCGCGCGCGATCGACGATTCGCGCACGTTGACCACGGCGCCGATCTTCAGGCCGGCCTCCCGGCAATAGCGCAGAGACGCAAGAGTATCGGCGGTTTCGCCCGACTGCGAGATGAAGAGCGCGGCGGATGCCGGGTTGAGCGGGATCTCGCGATAGCGGAACTCGGAGGCGACATCGATCTCGACGGGGAGCCGCGCATAGCGCTCGAACCAGTATTTTCCGACGAGGCCGGCGAGATAGGCGGTGCCGCAGGCGGAAATGGCAAGGCTCGGGATGCTGGCGAAATCGATCGGCCCGGTGGAAGGCTTCACCTTGTTGCCGATGAAATCGACATAGTGGCTGAGCGCGTGCGAGATCACCTCCGGCTGCTCGTAGATTTCCTTCTCCATGAAATGCCGGTGGTTGCCCTTGTCGATCATGTAGGCGGCAGCCATCGACATCTGGCGGGGCCGCTCGACCGGCCGGCCCTCCATGTCGAAGATATGGGCGCCGTCCCGGCCGATCACGGCCCAGTCGCCGTCGAGCAGGTAGCTGATCTCGTTGGTGAAGGGCGAAAGCGCGATGGCGTCCGAACCGAGGAACATCTCGCCCCGGCCGTGGCCGATCGCGAGCGGCGGACCGCTGCGCGCCGCCATGATGGTCGACGGGTCATCCTCGAAGAGAACCGCGAGCGCATAGGCGCCGGTGACGCGCTTCAGCATCGCATGCATCGCCTCGCGCCGGCCATAGCCGTCCCGACGCAACCGCGCCAGAAGTTGCGCCACCACTTCGGTGTCGGTCTGCGTGGCGAATTCCGCGCCTTCTGCCGTCAGTTCGTCCTTGATCTCGGAAAAATTCTCGATGATGCCGTTGTGCACGACCGCGACGCCATCGACGAAATGCGGATGGGCATTGCCCTCGGTCGGCGCGCCATGCGTCGCCCAGCGGGTGTGTGCGATGCCGATCGTGCCGGGAAGCGGCTCTTCAGAGAGGCGCTGTTCGAGATTGACGAGTTTGCCTTCCGCCCGCCGGCGCTCGAGCTTGCCGTCGCGGATCGTTGCGACGCCTGCCGAATCATAGCCGCGATATTCGAGCCGCTTCAGCGCATCGACCAGACGGGTCGCGACCGGCTGGGTTCCGACAATCCCGACGATACCGCACATGAACCACTCCCTTCATCCGCTTGAGATGGCTGACTTGGTAGTGATTTTTGCGGGCCGTGCAATCGGCGCGCGCTCACTTTCGGTTTCATCGGTTAACGGCGCAGTTGCAACGGTTATTCGGCCGCCTTCTTCTTGGCGGCCTTTATGGCGAGGTTGCGCTCGCGGATCGTGATCGCCCTGCCCTCCTTGTTGACCTGGCGGGCCCGGGCGAAAGCCACGGCGTCATCGGGCACGTCGTCCGTTACGACGCTGCCTGAGGCGATATAGGCGCCGTTGCCGATCGACACCGGGGCGACGAGCGACGAATTCGATCCGATGAAGGCGTTCTCGCCGATTCGCGTCAGATGCTTGTTGATGCCGTCGTAGTTGCAGGTGATCGTGCCGGCGCCGATATTGCTGCCTGCGCCGACGATGGCGTCGCCGATATAGGTCAGGTGGTTGACCTTGGCTCCGGCGCCGATTTCCGCCTTCTTGACCTCGCAGAAATTGCCCACTTTCGAGCCCGGTCCGAGATTGGCGCCCGGCCGCAGCCGTGCGAAGGGGCCGATCTCCGCGCCCGAGGCGACATGCGCGCCCTCCAGATGCGAGAAGGCGTGAATCACGGCACCGTTCTCCACCGTGACGCCCGGCCCGAAGAAGACATTCGGCTCGATCAGCGCATCCTCACCAATCCGGGTATCGTGCGAGAGGAAAACCGTCTCCGGCGCGATCATGGAAACACCCGACAGCATCAGCGCTTGCCGCTGGCGCTGCTGCCAGAGCCGTTCGATATAGGCGAGTTCGGCGCGGGTGTTGCAGCCGGTCAGTTCCGCCTCCGGCGCCTCGACGGCGATCGTCTTGCCGCCGCGTGAACGGGCGATCTCGACGATGTCGGTCAGATAATACTCGCCCTTCGCATTGGCATTGCCGACGGCCTCGATGAGGTCGAGTGCCTTCTTCCCATCGATCGCCATCAGCCCGCCGTTGCAATAGGCGATCTGCCGCTCTGCCTCGCTTGCATCCCTGTGTTCGCGGATCGCCAGCAATTCGCCGTTCTCGACGATCAGCCGCCCGTAGCCGGAGGGATCGGCGGCCATGAAGCCGATGACGACGACGTCGTTGCCGGCCGCAAGGCCGGCGCGCGCCGCGCGCAGCGGTTCCTCGGTGATGAGCGGCGTGTCGCCGAAAACGACGAGCACGTCGTCATAGCCCTTCGCGATCGCCTCGCGTGCGGCGAGCACCGCATGGGCCGTGCCGAGGCGCTCGGTCTGGATATGGGTGGTTGCGGTGACGCCGTCGTGCCGGGCCGCGGCGGCAACCTTGTCGGCATCGCGCCCGAGAACCAGCGCGATGTCGGTGATGCCGGCTTTCGCGATCGATCCAATCACATGCGCGATCATTGGCAGCCCACCCACCGGATGGAGCACCTTGGACATCGAGGATTTCATACGGGTGCTGTCGCCGGCCGCCAGGATAACGGCAAGGCAACGGCGTTTCGCTTCGGCTTCGGGCATGCTTTTCCTCGTCGGCA
>CAMPIK010000380.1 GCA_946886325.1 uncultured Shinella sp. | reverse complement strand
CTGATCTCGCTGCTCGCCGGCCTCTCGATGCCCGACAGCGGCGGCGTTCTCTTCCGCAACAGGGAGATCGCCGGACCGGGACCGGAGCGCGGCGTCGTCTTTCAGTCCTATTCGCTGATGCCCTGGCTTTCGGTGCGCGCCAACGTAGCGCTTGCCGTCGACAGCGTGCATGCGGGGAAGCCAAAGGCGGAGCGCCGGCAGATCGTTGCCGACTATATCGACATGGTCGGCCTGTCGCACGCCGTGGACCGCCGCCCCGCAGAACTTTCCGGCGGCATGCGCCAGCGCGTGGCGGTTGCCCGTGCGCTTGCCATGCGACCCGAGGTGCTGCTGCTCGACGAGCCGCTGTCCGCGCTCGACGCCCTGACCCGCGCGAAGCTGCAGGACGAATTTGCCGAGATCTCGGCGAAGGAGAAGAAGACGATCGTTCTCATCACCAATGATGTGGACGAGGCGATCCTGCTTGCCGACCGGATCATCCCGCTGACGCCGGGGCCGAAGGCGACGCTGGGGCCTAGCTTCAAGGTCGATCTCAAGCGCCCGCGCGCCCGCAGCGAGATGAATTCGGATGAAGGTTTCATCCGGCTGAGGGCAACGATCACCGAATATCTGATGGACATCGGCACCCAGCGCGGCGGCGAGGACGATCGCGAGATCGACCTGCCGAATGTCATTCCGATCACCCAGAAGCCGAAGGTCGAGAAGCTGCCAGAGGCCTATTCCCGAAAGGCGCAGTCGGCGATCGGGAAGGGCTATGTCGAGTTCTTCGAGGTGCGCAAGGTCTATCCGACGCCCAAGGGACCGCTCACCGTCGTCGATGGTTTCGACCTGAAGATGAAGAAGGGCGAGTTCATCTCGGTCATCGGCCATTCGGGCTGCGGCAAGTCGACCGTGCTGTCGATGGTCGCCGGCCTCAACCCGATTTCCTCGGGCGGCATCATCCTCGACGGCCGCGAGATCGCCGGCGCCGGCCCGGACCGTGCCGTTGTCTTCCAGGCGCCGTCGCTGCTGCCCTGGCTGACGGCCCGCGAAAACGTCGCGCTCGGCGTCGACAAGGTCTATCCGGACGCGAGTTCTGCCGAGCGGCGCGACATCGTCGAATATTACCTCCAGCGCGTCGGCCTCGGCGATGCCATGCACCGGCTGGCGGCCGATCTTTCCAACGGCATGAAACAACGCGTCGGCATCGCGCGGGCCTTCGCCCTTTCGCCCAAGCTGCTCCTGCTCGACGAGCCCTTCGGCATGCTCGACAGCCTCACCCGCTGGGAGTTGCAGGAGGTGCTGATGGACGTGTGGAAGCGCACGCAGGTCACCGCCATCTGCGTCACCCACGATGTCGATGAGGCGATCCTGCTCGCCGACCGCGTGGTGATGATGTCGAACGGCCCGAATGCGAAGATCGGCAACATCATGGAAGTGAACCTGCCGCGTCCGCGTTCGCGCAAGGCGCTGCTCGCCCACCCCGACTACTACGCCTATCGCGAGGAACTGCTCGACTTCCTCGAAGCCTATGAGGGTGGCGCCGATCCGTCGCCCGAGCAACTGACCTCGATCCAGGAAAAACGTGCAGCCCGCATCGCCCGCCAGGACACGGCGCGGCGCGTGGCGGCTGCGGAATAGGAGCGCGTCATGACCGACACGACACCCGAAAAACTCGTCATCATCGGCAATGGCATGGCGCCCGGCCGCATGCTGGAACACCTCTTCGAGAAGGCGCCCGGCCGGTACCAGGTCACGATCTTCAACGCCGAGCCGCGCGTCAACTACGACCGCATCATGCTCTCGCCGGTGCTGTCAGGCGAGAAGACCTACGAGCAGATCGTCATCCACGGCGATGGCTGGTACATCGAGCACGGCATCACGCTCTACAAGGGCCACAAGGTCGTTTCGATCGACCGGGACGCCAAGACGGTGACCTCCAACCACGGCGTCACCGAAAGCTACGACAAGCTGGTGATCGCCACGGGCTCGGTGCCCTTCATCATCCCGGTGCCGGGCAAGGACCTGCCGGGCGTCATCACCTATCGCGACCTCGACGATGTCGATGCCATGCTGCTGGCGGCGCAGTCGCGGGAGAAGGCGGTCGTCATCGGCGGCGGCCTGCTCGGACTCGAGGCTGCGGCAGGCCTTAGCGCACGCGGCATGGACGTGACCGTGCTGCATGTCATGCCGACGCTGATGGAGCGCCAGCTCGACCCGGCAGCAGGCTACCTGCTTCAAAGGGCGGTGGAAGAGCGCGGCATCAAGGTCATCTGCAAGGCCAATACCAAGCAGATCGTTGGCGACGGCAAGGTCGAGGGCATCGAGCTCGACGACGGCCGTATCATCCCTGCAACGCTCGTCGTCATGGCGGTCGGTATCCGGCCGAATGTCGGGATCGCGAAGGAGGCGGGGCTTGCCGTCAACCGCGGCATCGTCGTCGATGCCGGCATGCAGACATCGGACGGCGACATTCTCTCGCTTGGCGAATGCGCCGAAGTGGGTGGCATGGTCTACGGCCTCGTCGCGCCGCTCTATGAGATGGCCCGCATCGCCGCCTCGCATCTGGCCGGCGACAGGAGCCCGGCCTTCGTGCATTCGGATACGCCGACCAAGCTCAAGGTGACGGGCATCGACCTCTATTCGCTCGGAGATTTCGCCGATGGGGAGGACCGGCAGGAGATCGTGTTGCGCGATGCGACGGCCGGCGTCTACAAGCGCCTCGTGCTCAAGGACAACCGCATCATCGGCACCGTGCTCTATGGCGAGACGGCGGATGGCGCGTGGTTCAACGACCTGAAGAAGAAACAGACCGACATTTCGGCGATGCGCGACACGCTGATCTTCGGCCAGGCCTACCAGGGAGGGTCTCCGCTGGACCCTACGGCGGCCGTTGCAGCCTTGCCGGATGATGCGGAAATCTGCGGCTGCAACGGCGTCTGCAAGGGCAGGATCGTCGAGACGATCCGCGGCAAGGGCCTGACCTCGCTCGACGATGTGCGCGCCCATACCAAGGCATCCGCCTCCTGCGGCTCCTGCACCGGGCTCGTCGAACAGTTGATGAGCGCGACGCTGGGCGACGCTTACAATCCGGCGGCCGTCACGCCCATGTGCACCTGCACCGAACTCGGCCATGACGATGTGCGCCGCCTCATCAAGGCGAAGGGGCTGAAGACCATTCCGGCGGTGATGCAGGAACTGGAATGGAAGACCTCCTGCGGCTGCGCCAAGTGCCGCCCGGCGCTCAACTACTACCTCGTCTGCGACTGGCCGGACGAATATGCCGACGACTACCAGTCGCGCTTCATCAACGAGCGCGTGCACGCCAATATCCAGAAGGACGGCACCTATTCGGTGGTGCCGCGCATGTGGGGCGGCGTCACCAATTCCGAAGAACTACGGGCGATCGCCGACGTGGTCGACAAGTTCGAGGTGCCGCTGGTCAAGGTGACGGGCGGCCAGCGCATCGACCTGCTCGGCATCGAGAAGGAGGACCTGCCGGCGGTCTGGGCCGATCTCGGCAAGGCAGGTTTCGTATCGGGCCAGGCCTATGCCAAGGGGTTGAGGACAGTGAAGACCTGCGTCGGTTCCGACTGGTGCCGCTTCGGCACGCAGGATTCGACCGGCCTCGGCATCCGCATCGAGAAGTTCATGTGGGGCTCGTGGACGCCGGCCAAGGTCAAGATGGCCGTCTCCGGCTGCCCACGGAACTGCGCGGAAG
>CAMPIK010000379.1 GCA_946886325.1 uncultured Shinella sp. | reverse complement strand
CGTTATCACGGCGTTGCAACGACCCGCAATTGCGGCGCCTTCCCGACCGGAAAGCCGGAGATTGCCAGACCGTCGGCACTGGATTTCGCCGCATGCTTCAGTTCCGCGATGGCGGCGCTGATCTGTCCGGGATCGCCGGTAACGTCGCCCTCCTCCAGCACGACGATGGCGGCCGAGCAGCGCATCAGCGGGAACGCCCGGTGCGCGCCGTAGCGATCCACGCCATCGATATGCCCGCTGATCTGGTCGCGCTGGGCATAGAGCAGCCGCACCTCGCGGGCGAAATCGGACAGCAGCAGGTCGACCGCGCGCTGCACGTCGTCCGCGCCGCGTCCGCTGAAACCGGCGAAGAAGTCGTCGCCGCCGAGATGGCCGATGAAGATATCGCCGCCGACGAGGTGGCGGCGCATCAGCGAGGCGAAGAGCGTAATCGCCACATCGCCCTTCTGAAAGCCGTAGTGATCGTTGAACGGCTTGAAATTGTCGAAGTCGAAATAGCAGAAATGCCGCGGCTGATCGCCGTCCAGCGCCCGGTCCAGCAGGTAGTCGCGGATCGAGCGGTTGCCGGGAAGGCCGGTCAGCGGGTTCTGGTCCTCGGCCGTCTTCAGCCGCTTCTCGTTGATGATCTTCAGGAGCGACGAGGCATAGAGGATGCCGGCATAGCGCATGTTCTCCGTCAGGATGACGCATTCGTTGCCGCCCATGTCGGCGAAGATGTTGAGAAGCTGCTCGGCCGGCGTGTTGAGATCGGCGACAGGCGCCATGGTGACGTAATGCGACAGGCTCTTCTGGTAGAGCTTGTTCTTGATGAGATCGCGCCCGAACGGGTGATAGCTCAGTTGCTTCAGGTGATATTCGTGCAGGATGCCGCGCGGCTCGTCATTGGCGTTCAGCACCGGGAAGAAGGCGCGGGTCGGATCGCGGCGGAAGAGTTCGAAGACGGTTTCCATGCTCTCGCTCTCGCGGATGCCCGGAAGCTGCTCGATCTGGCGGCGGATCAGGATGCTGTCGAGCGTTTCCGAATTGCGCCGGATGCCGCCGGCGCGCTCGACCTGCGGGTAGACCGGGCGCAGCGCGGAAAAGTCCGTGACGGGGCGCGAGACGAACCAGCCCTGCACGAGATCGCAGCCCGCCTCGCGGCAGGCGATGAATTCGGCCTCCGTCTCGACGCCTTCGGCAATCACCCGGATGCCGAGCACATGGGCGGCATTGACCATGTTCTTGACGATATGGCGCTTGCGGGCATTGCCGTCGATGCCGGAGACGAAATGCCGGTCGATCTTCAGATAGTCGACCGGGTGGTCGCAGAGCAGCTTCAGCCCGTTGTGGCCGACGCCGAAATCGTCGATCGCCAGCTTGAAGCCGGCAAGCCGAAGATCGCGCACGAGACTGGCGAATTCCGGCACGACATCGTTGTCGAAGCGCTCGGAGATTTCGAAACAGAGCGAGGACGCCGGAATGCCGGCACGCTTCAGGTGTCCCGTCAGGCGCTCGAGCACGTCGCTGCCGACGGCGACCAGGCGGGAATCGAGGTTGATGAAGAGCGTGCGCGACTGGAAATCCGGCAATGCGGCAAAGGCGGCGATGGCGCGGCTGTTGACCATGTGCTCCAGCGGCAGCAACTGCCCGGCCTCATGCGCGCGGTCGAGCAGGTCGAGCGGCGAGCGGAAACCGAGCCGGTCGAAGCCGCGCATCAGCGATTCGTAGCCGAAGACGGCTCCCGTTGCCGCCTCGACGATCGGCTGGAACGCCGTTTCGACGACGAGCTTGGCGAGCGAGACGATCTCCTCCCCGCCGAAGCGGTTGAGAGCGAGCATTTCAGCGGCGGACATGGTGCAACCCCGGCATCAAAGAACTGCGCCGAGTGTCTTTCCGGAGAGCTGAATTTTCCGTTTCGCCAATGTGACAGTTCGATGAAAGTTGAATGACGGCAATGGCTTACTGATTCACCCTGACGTTGCGGAAGGCAAACTCAGAGTAGCTGCCTGATGGTCGCGAGCCCGGCGGCAACGCCGGCCAGCGTCAGCACGACGGAGGCTGCCACATAAAGCGCCGCAAGCCCGCCCTCGCCGCGCTCCCAGAGCAACGCCGCATCGAGCGAGAAGGCCGAAAAGGTGGTGAAGCCGCCGAGGATGCCGGTCGTCAGAAAAAGCCGCGCCTCCTGCGGCAGATGCCCGCGAAAGGCGAAGAAACCGGCGATGACACCCATCAGGAAGCAGCCGACTACATTGACCGTGAAGGTGCCGAGCGGAAAGCCGGTGCCGAAGAGCCGCGCCATCAGCACGTTGACGCCGTGCCGCCCGGCACCGCCGATGCCGGCCCCCAGAAAGACGATCAGATAGTTCATGCCGCTGCCCTCGTCGCTCAATGTTCCGGCATAGTACGGAAATCCCGCAGTGCCAACTTGCAGTCATACGGAATTTCCGTATGATTCTGCGATGGCGAACAGGTTCGATCCCGCAAAGGACGCCGTCAACCGGGAGAAGCACAAACTGTCGCTGGCGTTCGGCGACCGCCTTTTCGAGGATGACGATCACCTGATCCTTCCCTCGCTACGCCTGGAGGACGGCGAGGAGCGGTTCAAGGTGATCGGTTCGGTCGACGGGAAACTCTATACGGGCGTGTTCGTCTGGCGGGACGATCTGCCCCGCTTCATTTCGGTCAGAAGGAGCAACAAAGGTGAAGACAGAGCCTATCGTTCTTCCCCGTGATCCGGTCGATCCGGATGATTTCGACGTTACGGTCGAGGCGATGGATCGCGGCCAGCGGGCGCGGCTGATCCGCAGGACCAGAACCGGGCTCGGCCTGTCGCAGACCGAGTTCGCCGACCGCTTCCGCGTGCCTGTCGGCACGTTGCGCGACTGGGAGCAGGCACGGGCAACGGCCCCCGATTTTGCCATCGCCTATGTCCGGGTGATCGGCCGGCATCCCGATCTGGTGGCCAAGGCGGTCGCGTAGCAGGCTTGGCCGCCTGCCGCTCTCTCAATGCCGCCGTTCGAGGATCGAGACGTAGTTGGCGACCGCGGCACCGCCCATGTTGAAGATGCCGCCAAGGGTAGCACCCTCAATCTGCATGTCCTCGGCCTCGCCGCAGAGCTGTCTCGCCGTCAGCACATGCATGGAGACACCCGTCGCGCCGATCGGGTGGCCCTTGGCTTTCAGCCCGCCTGACGGGTTGACCGGCAACCGCCCGTCCTTCCGCGTCTCGCCGGAGAGCGCCAGACGCCCGCCCTCGCCGGTCTTTGCGAGCCCCATCGCCTCGTATTCGATGAGTTCGGCAATGGTGAAACAGTCATGCGTCTCGACGAAGGAGAGGTCGACAAGGCCTGCACCGGCCTCGGCAAAGGCCCGGCTCCAGGCCTCGCGGCAACCGTCGAAGGCGAGGATGTCGCGCTTCGACATCGGCAGGAAATCCTGCACATGCACGGCGGCGCGGAAGCCGACGGCCCGCGGTGCATCCCTCGCCGCCTCCGGCGACGACAGGATAACGGCGGCAGCGCCATCGGAGACCAGCGAGCAGTCGGTGCGCTTCAGCGGTCCGGCGCCGAAGGGGTTCCTCTCGCTTTCCTGCCGGCAGAAATCGAAGCCGAGATCCTCGCGCAGCTGGGCAAAAGGATTGGCCACACCATTGGCGTGGTTCTTGGCGGCGATGGCGGCGAGCGCATCGGATTGGTCGCCATGGCGCTGGAAATAGGCGGACG
>CAMPIK010000378.1 GCA_946886325.1 uncultured Shinella sp. | reverse complement strand
ATGCTCACGATATCCAATTTGATTAATTGGGAAGGCCAGTCTGATGGGACGGGAAAGGCCTTGCTGCTTTTGGCGGCCGAGAGAGGAAGCACCCGAGCGGGACATTTGAAGACAGCAAGGTCAATCGACGCCGGAGAGCTTACCTGCGCCAGTCCTCAAGGATGAAGTCGGCGCCCTTCTCACCCACCATGATCGAGGGGGCATTGATATTGCCCGAGGGGATCAGGGGAAAGATCGAGGCATCGACGACGCGCAGACCTTCGACGCCGTGGACCTTGAGACGCGCATCGACGACCGAGCGGCCGGGGTCCGGTCCCATCGCACAGGTGCCGCAGGCATGGAAGACGGAGCCGCTGCGGGCGCGGATGTCGGCGGCCATGTCCGCGTCGCTCTCGATCGCCGGTCCCGGAAGCACCTCGCGCCGGATGACGCCGGCCAGCGGCTCCATAGCCGCGATCCGGCGGAGGATGCGCGCCCCTTCGACGAGTTCGTCGAGGTCGGCCGCGTCGGAGAGATAGTTCGGGCGGATCACCGGTGGCGCAAACGGATCGGCGGATTTGAGATCGATCGCACCGCGGCTCTTCGGATGGCAGTTCGAGATGCCGAGCATGAAGCCGGAAAAGAGATCCGTGCGCATCAGCGCGCGCTTGCCGGGAACGGCGCGCGTATAGCTGAGCGGCGAGAAATAGAGCTGGATGTTCGGCCGGTCCTGCCCCGTCCGGCTGCGCACGAAACCGCCCGCCTGGTTGACGCTGAGCGACAGCGGCCCTTTTCGTGTCAGGATATATTGCAGCCCGACCCCGAGCCGGCTCCACCAGGGTCGGAGCACGTCGTTCAGCGTTGGCCGGGTGGATTCGTAGACATAGTCGAAGCCGAGATGGTCCTGAAGGTTCCGGCCGACCATCGGAGCGTGATGGAGCGGCGAGATGCCGAGCGAGGACAGCCTTTCGCCGTCGCCGATGCCGGAGAGCATCAGGATCTGCGGCGAGTTGACCGCGCCGGCCGCAAGGATCACCTCGCGCTCGGCCCGAACCTCGGTCTTGATACCGTTCCTGACATATTCGACACCGGCCGCGCGTTTTCCGTCGAAGAGAAGCCGCGTGACATGGGCACCGGTCCGGACCTCGAGGTTGGGGCGGCGGCGCGCCGGGCGCAGATAGGCATCGGCCGACGAACAGCGCAGGCCGTTCCGCGTCGTGACCTGATAGATGCTGGCGCCCTCCTGCGTCTCGCCGTTATAGTCCGGATTGACGGGAATGCCGGCCGCCGTCGCAGCCTTCAGGTAGTCGTCGGCAAGCGGATGGACGGAGCCCTGCATGCTGGTGATCGTCAGCGGTCCGCCGGTGCCGCGCCATTCGTCGCCACCGGCGAGATTGTCTTCCATGCGCCTGTAGACCGGGAGAACGTCGGCGGCCGACCAGCCCGGATTTCCGAGCGCCGCCCAGGCGTCGAAATCCGCATGCTGGCCCCGGACATAGACCATGGCATTGATCGAGCTCGATCCGCCGATCACCCGCCCGCGCGGCCAGTAGGACGGCCGGCCTGCAAGACCGGCGTCGGGCTCCGTTTGGTAGCGCCAGTTGAGCGTCGGATGATAGAAGGTCTTGCCGTAGCCGATCGGCATGCGGATCCAGAGATTGAGATCGCTGCCGCCCGCTTCCAGCAGCAGGACCCGGTTCGCCGGATCGGCGCTCAGCCGGTTGGCCAGCACGCATCCCGCCGAACCGGCGCCGACGATGATGAAATCGAAGACCTGACCCCTCGCCATGACGGCAACTCACCCTGACATTCGCAACAGCGCTTCGCGCAGGGCGTCTGTCTAGCGGCCCGACCTTCCCTTGTCCCGATCCACTTCGGGTTTGTTGCAAGGCCATTTCAGCACGAGACCCGATCGCCGTCCAATCGGGTCTATCGGGGCTGGTCGGGACGTCATCTTGCCGTGGTGCCGAATGCCGTCAGCGGGGCACGTCCTGAACCGGCTCCGTGTAATACTGGTCGTAGAGCTGCCGGTATTTTTCCGCGGTTCCGAAATCGCTGTAGCGCTTGAGGGCGGTCATGTCGGTCTTGTTCAGCACGACGCCGAGGACTTTCGCCTCGATCCGGCTTTCGGCTGCCAGAAGATCGCGCACCAGCGGGGCGGGTGTCTTTCCCCATTCGACGACGAAGATGAAGCCGTCCGCATTCGGCTCGAAGGCCTTGGCATCCACCACGGGGCCGAGCGGCGCGAGGTCGACGATGACATAGTCGAAGGCCTGTCGAGCTTCCGCGATAAGCCGCGCCATGCCGGGGGAGGACATCAGCTCGTTCGTGTGGTGGAACCGGAACCCGCTTGTGCGCACGGCAATGGGCAGGATCGCAAGACCGGTCTGGCGGTCGATCTTCATCACCTGTTTCCAGTCGGCTTCGCCGAGAATGGCTTCGACGAGGCCGGTCTCCTGGGCGGGTTTCAGCATGGCGCTCAGCCGCGGCTTGCGCAGGTCCGCATCGATCAGCAGCGTGCGTTTTCCGCCGGCCGCAAGCAGCGTCGCGAAATTGGCCGCGACTGTCGACTTGCCTTCGCCGGGCAGCGCAGAGACGACCCCGATGACCCGGCTTTCGAAGCCTTGCAGCATCACGTCGGTGGCGAGCTTGGTGTTGCGCAGGGTCTCCGCGAAGGCCGAGCGCGGCTGATGCACGACGATCCGGGTCATGCGTTCGAGCGGTACGGTCTCGTCGTCCTCGGTCGCGCCGTCGTCCGGCTTCACCGCTTTTGCGCCGATCATCGGCGGGCTGCGTTTCCTGCGGGTGCCGACCACGGGCAGGTAGCCGAGCGGCTTCAGCCCGAGAACGGTGCGGACGTCGCCCTCGACGCGGAAATAGCGCTCGCGCATTTCCTGGAAGAAGGTCAGGGCGCCGCCCGCCATCAGGCCGAGAACCAGCGACAGTCCGATCGCCATCGTCCGGCTCGGGCTCGAAGGAGAGACCGGCACGCCGGCATCCGAGATGACGCGCGCCTTGGCGATCGGAAAGGACTGCTGCTGCGAGGCCTGCTCGTAGCGGCCGAGATAGGACTCCGAAAGCGTCTTCAGGGCGGTCGCCTTCTGCTCCAGTTCGCGCAGGCGCACCAGCGACCGATTGGCCTCCGCATTGTTGCCGGCCACCTTGTCGATGCTGTCCCTGAGCGAGTCCTCGCGCGAGCGGGCGACCTCGTACTCGTTGCGGTAGCTCGCGGTCAGCTGCTGGAGTTCCTGGTAGATCTGCCGCGTCAGGTCCGCCTTCTCGGATCGGAGCGCCGTCGCCTGCGGATGGTCCTCGCCGAAATTCGCGGCGATCTCCTGCTCGCGCTTGACGACGGACACGTAGCGGCCGCGCAGTTCCTGCATCAGCGAGTTGTCAGCCTGCCGCGCCGGTACCGTGGCATTGTCGACCGCCTTTTCCGGCCCCTGTTCCACGATCGCCCTGAACTGGTTGTAGCGGGCCGACGCGCTTGCCGCATCGGCCTGTGCCACGATCAGCTGGCTGTTGAGGTCGGCCATCTGCTGTTCCGACATGAGCTCGCCGCGTGCCGAGGTCAGGCCGTTCTCGCTTCTGAACCGCTCGACCTCGAGCGCGGCCGACTGGGCGCGCTGCTGCAGGTCCGTCAGCCGTTCCTGGAGCCAGATGGTCGCCTGTTCCGTCGCGTCGAAATTGGCGTTGAGCTGGTCCTGCAGATAGGCTTCCGCATA
>CAMPIK010000377.1 GCA_946886325.1 uncultured Shinella sp. | reverse complement strand
TAGAGGCAGCGCAGCAGCGACGACTTGCCGGCACCGTTCGGCCCGAGGATCGCCATGCGGTCGCCGGGACCGATGGCAAAGCTCACGTCGCGCACGAGAGAAAGGCCGGCGCGCGGCCCCCAGGTGACGGCCTCGGCGGCAAGCGCCGCGCCGGACGCGGCGCAGGTCATGAGGAGACCTCCACAGCGCGGTCCGCTGCGGACAGGCGGTTGCCGCCTTCCGGCGGCGCGATTCGCGCGCGCAGCCGGCCGCGCAGGCCTGCCGGGCGTTCCGCCTCGCGGCTCATGCCGTCCGGCCGGCTCCGGTAGAGCGCGAGGAAGGCGACGAGCGAATCGACGGCCGCTTCGTCCGAAAGACCGGCGAACAGATAGGTGGCGCGCCCGGGCGACTGCACCGCCACGGCGACGGGTTCCTCGCAGGCGCCCATGCAGACGCCAGGTCCCACGGCCACAAGGGGCCATTCGCGCAGACGCTCGGCAAGCTCGGCGGCAAGCGCCCTCCCCGGCCGTCTGCGATCGCGCGGGCGCCGGCAATCGGCGCAGACGCTTAAGGTAATGCGTTCAGAAAATTCTCGTGCCATCCTCGACCTGTCGCGGAATATCCGGAAGGCCATGCGGCACTCTGGCGCCGGCATCGAGCGCCGGCGAAAAGCACGTCCACGTCCATCGGAACACCCCGTCCGCTTTGGTTTCCACTGTCGATGGCAGGTCTCCTGGCTCGCGGGTCTTCGCGTCTGCGCGCCTTCCCGGCTTTCGCCAGTGGCATTTAGCGCATGCGCTGTCCGCTTACAGTTGCGGGGGCAGCCACGGTTTTGGCCCCTGATGGGTAATCCGCACCGTGTTCCCTTTTCAGCAGCACCCAGGTCTCCCCGGACGCCGCACCATCGAATGCCCTCATGCCACAACGGCGATCCCCCCGACAATGCAAATATCGCGCGGTATTCCTTTATGTAATAACATTACGTCACGCAAGCCGAATTCGTTCAATTGGCACGAACCTGTCAGCGGCCTCTTTACCTCTTTCGCCTAGCCTGTCCTTTGAAGCGACCGCAGGAACGGGCCAAACCATGCTGAAATGGAACCGCATCGCGAAGAAGGCGAAGTATGACGCCCATGTCTTCGATCTGCTGATCGATCTCGAGGGCTCGACGACGCGCGCCTATCTCGACAATGCGTCGAACCCGGCGCCGACGATCGGCATCGGCTTCAATCTGCGCTACAATCTGGAACCCGTGCTGCGCGCGATCGTGGGGAATGCGCACTGGAACCAGACGCTGGAGAACCGCCTCGAATCGGTGATCGATTCCAGCTATTCGACCGGCCAGACATCGCTCCTGAACAGCCGGCTCGACGCCGTCATGCGCGCATGGCATGCGAACCAGGACAAGGCCGTGCCGGCGAGTTTCACCTTCTCGTCGAACAGCCAGATCAAGGCGGCGCTGACGGCAATCGCCCCCGCCTATGACGGGATGATCGACGACTGGATTTCTGGCATTCCGCAATCGCGCGAGCGCGCGGCGCTCTTCAGCATGACCTACAATGCGCCGTCCCTGCTTGGCCCGAAGCTGAAGGCCGCTATCGAAAGCGGCGAACGCGCCGAGGCCTGGTACGAGATCCGCTACAATTCCAACGGCAGCGCCATCCCCGGCATTTCGAACCGGCGTTATGTCGAGGCCGAACATTTCCGCCTTTTCGACCGCGACACGGTTGCCGGACGGGCCGAGGCGATCGAGGCGGGCGAGATGTACACGGCCCACCGCAGCACCATCCTCTGGTACGAAAAGACCTATGACGCCGAGGAGGCCGGCCGGATCAAGGCCGTGCCCGGCATCGACACGATCTATGGCGAGATGGCCCCGGCGATCACGATGCTGAAGAAGGCCTATGGCATTCAGCAGAAATTGAAGCTGGAGGAGTTGCAGGTCGCCACCCGGTCCGACCGCCAGCTGAACGGCGACGGCACGGCCTATGACGGCGCGGCAAACGATGCCGACTTCCTGGTCGGTTCGGCGCAGGCGAACACCCTGCGCGGCGGCAGGGGGCACGATGCGCTGGCCGGCCTCAACGGCGCCGACCGGCTGTTCGGCGGCGGCGGCAAGGACTGGCTGCAAGGTGGGGGCGGCGCGGATGTGCTGAACGGCGGCGGCGGCGCGGACCGCTTCGTCTTCCGGAGCGCCGCCGAGATCGGGCTTGCGCGCGGCGACCGGATTCAGGATTTCCGGCCGGACGTCGATACGATCGATCTCTCGCCTCTCGACGCCAACGGCGCGCTGCCCGGCCATCGCTTCACGCTTCTTGCCGCCAAAGGCGAAGCCTTCCATGGCGAAGCCGGCGAGTTGCGCTGGCATCACGGCAAGTCGGACGGCAAGGTCGCGACCTTCGTCGAGGGCGTCATCAACGGCGACAGACGGGCCGACTTCAGGCTCGAACTTGCCGGACGGTTGCTGCTCGACAAGGGCGATTTCCTGCTCTGACGACCGTCAGCCTGCCTCCGCCAGCGCATTGCGCGCCGTCACGCGCGCCCGGACTGCCGTCAGCATGAAGACCGCGAAGAGGCAGTAGACTCCCATCGCGACGATCTGGAGCGGATAGGGCACACCGATGTCGATCAGCACGCCCGTCAGGCCCGGCCCGACCGCCGTCGCGAAGACCAGCATGGCGACGATGATCGAGCGGATGCTGCCGAGATGTTTCATGCCGTAGATCTCCGGCCAGAGCGCGCCGAAGAGCGTGGTCGAAAATCCGTTCGACATGCCGAGCAGCGCCATGAAGACGAAGATGCCCCACTGTGCATCGACAAGGCCGAGGACGAAGCAGGCAGCCGCGAGAGGCAGAAGGAAATAGGGAAGGATGCGCACGGCCGAGAAGCGATCGATCAGGTGGCCGCAGACGAGAACGCAGACGACCGTCGCCGAGGACGAGAGGATGAACGAGCCGGCAAAGGCCTCCATCGACCAGCCGCGCAGTTCGACCAGATAGACCTGGTTGAAATAGATGGTCGTGCCGATGAAGCCGGGCGCGAAGACGCCGGAGAGCGCCATCCAGAACACCGGGTCGCGCAGCACCTCGCCGCGCAGCCAGTCCCGCGGCGCCGTCCGCCGTTCAGGGCCGTCGGCAAGGCTCGGCCGGCGCTCGACCCGCATCAGGGCATAGATTGCCGGCAGGCCGACGATGGCGATGATCCCCGCCGCCATCAGCCAGGTCTCGCGCCAGCCAACCGCTGCAACAACCGAAACGAAGATCAGCGGCAGCACCGCCTCGCCGGACTGGAAGCCGAGCGTCGCCAGCGAGACCGCCCGGCCGCGCTGCGCCGAAAACCAGCGCCCCATCGCCGTCATCGCATTGTGCGTCATCATGCCCTGCCCGAAGAGCCGCAGCATGTAGATGGCGAGAAAGAGCAGCACCAGCGAATGGGAGACCGCCATCAGCACGGCTGCGATGGCCAGCATCGGCATCGTGAGCAACGCGACGCGCGAAACGCTGACATAATCGACGATCCGGCCGAGATGCGGCAGCGTGAAGGCGCTGAGAAGCGTCGCTGCCATGTAGATCGACCCGAACGCACCGTGGCTCAGATCATAGTCCGCCCGAATGCCGCCCGCCGACAGCGAGATGAAGAAGGTCTGGCCGAAGGAGGAAAACAGCGTCAGCAGATAACCGCCCGCCAGCCAGCGGGCATTGTGACGCAGAAAGGGCAGGAACGGCATGA
>CAMPIK010000376.1 GCA_946886325.1 uncultured Shinella sp. | reverse complement strand
AGCAGGCCCGCATTTTCCTCAAACGCCTGATCTCGAACCGCAAGCTCGACTGCGCAGATCAAATCCGGCTCGGCAGCGTGCACATGCTGAATTGCCGCCTCAACGACAAAGACCTTGCGCAAACGCTGGTGGAAAAAGGCGCCGCATGGGCGGCGACGCCCGAGATGGCAGAGGTTCAAAGACAGGCCATGACAGATCGCCTCGGCATTTGGACAGACAGCGATTGCCTCGCAGCCGCCCGCTGCACAGGGACAGGTCGCGAGAAGCGCTGAGCGCTTGCCGACAAAAATGGGCAATCAATCACCGGCATCTGCCACACATCGCATTTGTGGCGAGAGGCGGAAAGGATGCGGCGCGCCATGAAGGACGACCGCACCCTGACCATCAAGACAGACTACAGGGAGAACCACTGGCGCGGATTGTCGCCGGATTGAATCTTGACCCAGCGGAGATTTGCCTGCCGCCAGTTCTTGATGGCTGATGTGCGGTTGTCGAGCACCATGTCGCCCTTGGAGGTCTTCACGACCAGAACGGCATGACCTTCGCCGGACGGGGTATAGGCGACGGCGACGCGCAGGGCGCGCGGAGACCAGCCGAGCGCGATCAGCCTGCTCCGTTTCGTCAGCGCATATTCCTCGCAGTCGCCGCTCGAAGCGTTGATGCGCCAGACATCTCCGCCGGCGCCGGAGCGATCGTTGACCGGGCGGATCGAACGATTGACCGTCGCGTTGACGCGCCGCAACTCCGATTGCCGGACAGCCGAGAAGTCGATGGTCGCCGGACCCGACCCGGCGGCGCATTCACCCGGATTGCTCTTGCAGAATTTGACATGGGCAAAGGGAGCGAGAACGCGCGCCTTCGCCTTGATATACTGGACGCCGGCATTGTTGTTGAGGTTGCGTGCGAAGCCAGCAGGACCGGCCGCGTCTGCCGCGGTCACGGCAAAGAGCAATGGCGATGCAGCAACAGCTGCAAGGATGATTTTTCTAAGCATGTTTATCCCCGTTAAGATGCTGCGTTGCTTTTCTTGTTTCTTTCCGCATTCGACGGATATAGTTCCGCATCCGGCGGCATCATGCTGTCGAGGCAATGAAGCTCTGCTGCCGATAGGCCAATAAATACACGCCTTGGTTTGCAGCTCGCTTAAATCGATCGATACAATTTTAGCGAAACGGTCGTTTTAAAACCGTCATAAACGCCTGATTTTCAGGCATTTGCCGACCTCATCCTGCCGAAAGGATGGGCATCCCCACTTCGCCGGATCGCCACTATGAGGCGAAAATGTCCAGCAAGGCACCTTGCAAAGGCTGATCATATTTAATAAAGAATTAACAAGCGGCGCCGAATAGAAGCGCCTGTATCGAATTTTCAAAGGGCGGCAACATCAGGATCCGATCAGCATTGGGCGCAATTGTATTTCGTTTTGTGTATCGAGGCTCTTATGCGTATTTTGAATGCCGAATCCTTATTGCTTCATGATGTGACGAGCGATCCTGTCCGTGCCGGCAAGATAACAACCCGTGCCATTGGACGAACCGTCACATCTTCCGAAGACATATCTCCAAACGCCTTCCGGCTTTCCAGGGTCGAGCGTCCGGCTAAACCTGCCCAGCTGTTCCTGAAACGAGCCATCGATATCGGGGGCGCGGGGTGTGGCCTCTTCATCATGGCGCCCTTTCTTCTGTTGCTTGCCTTGCTGATCAAACTGGAAAGCCCAGGCCCCGTGCTGTTTCGGCAGGTTCGCACCGGCCTCAATGGAAGGCCTTTCGCCATTCTCAAGTTCCGGTCCATGCGATCGGACCAGTGTGACGCCAGCGGGGTCAGCCAGACTTCGTCGGACGATCCGCGGGTGACCGGGGTCGGACGGGTTCTGCGCCGGACCAATCTCGACGAAGTGCCGCAGCTCTGGAATGTTCTTGTCGGGGATATGTCGCTCGTCGGCCCCCGTCCTCACGTCCCGGACATGCTTGCCGCCGGCATGCGCTATGACAATCTCGTGCTTGGATATGAGGCCCGCAATCTGGTGCGGCCGGGCTTGACCGGCCTTGCGCAGTCACGCGGACTTCGTGGACCGACGGACAATCGCTGGAAGGCGATCCGTCGTGTGATCTGCGACGTGCAGTATGTGCGCAATTTCTCGCTTGCGCTCGACATGCAGATTCTGCTGCGGACGCTCGTTAATGAAATTCGCGGCGGCACGGGTTCTTGAAGTCTGATTGCCGTCGAGACGAGCAACACCCGGTTCCATTCGTCCGCCAAGACGACTATGACCTTGGCTTATGAGAACGATCCTGCGCCGCCTTCTTCGCGTATCCGAACCCGTGCGCGCCGCGACAAAGCCCGGCAGACGGCGGCTTGGCCCCTATGACCTGCGCATGCCGATCTATGCGATCGGCGACGTCCATGGCTGCTATCGCGAATTGCTGGCGGCAGAGGCGAAAGTGCAGGCCGATTGCCGCGCGGCCGGGAAGGCGATCGTCGTCTATCTCGGGGATTATATCGACCGGGGGCCGAATTCATCGCTCGTTCTCGACCATCTCAGCCGGGACGATCATCATGACGGGCTCGTGCGCATTCCGCTCTGCGGCAATCACGACGATGCATTCCTGAACTTCATCCGCGATCCCGCGTCGTCCATGGCCTGGCTGGAATTCGGCGGAGACGCGACGCTGCACTCCTATGGTATCGATGCGGCCTACACCTTGCGGCACGGCGGTCCGAAATCCCTGGCGACGATCATGGCCGACACGATCCCGCGGCGCCATATCGCCTTTCTCGAAGACCTTCCGATCTGCCTGCAAGCCGCCGACTATGTCTTCGTGCATGCCGGTCTGAAACCGGGATTGCCGCTCGATGAGCAAAGCGACGAAGACCTGATGTGGATTCGCGAGCCGTTCCTCACCAGCGGACCGGCTCTGCCGGTGACCGTGATCCACGGCCACACGCCCGTCGTCGATCCGCAATTCGGGACCAACCGCATCGGCATCGACACGGCCTGCTTTGCAACAGGCCGTCTCACCGTTCTCAAGGTATCCGCCGAAGGGACACGGCTGCTCTGACCAGTCAGCGCAGGGTCGGCACGATCGCCAGCCCGCGCCCCTTCATCGTCCGGTCAATCCCGTCCGAACTCGTCCTGGATGCGGATGATATCGTCCTCCCCGAGATAGGACCCGGTCTGGACCTCGATCAATTCCAGAAGGATGCGGCCGGGGTTGGCGAGGCGATGGACTTCGCCCTGCGGAATATAGACCGATTCATTTTCGCGAAGCGGAATGGTGCGCTCGCCGATCGTGACTTCGGCCGTGCCGCGCACGACGATCCAGTGCTCCGAACGGTGATGATGCTTCTGCAGCGACAGGCGTTTGCCCGGCGTAACGAACAGGCGCTTCACCTGGAACCGCTCGCCGTTGAGGACCGACGTGTAGCCGCCCCAGGGACGGTAGGACGTGCGGTGTGTTTCCGTCAGCCCTGCGGTCTTCTCCGCGGCCGCAAGATGCTTGACGAGCTTTCCGACGTTCTGGCTGTCGGCAATACGCCCTACATAGACGGCATCCTCGCTGGCGATGACGGCGATATCCTCAAGGCCCTGCACGGCGACGTGGATATCCTTGGAGATGACCAGCGAGTTCTGCGTGTCCATCAGCGTCGTGCGGCCATCGGCGACGTTGCCGTTTTCATCCTGGTCGCCGAGTTTCCAGACGGAATCCCAGC